>CABSNA010000013.1 GCA_902478865.1 uncultured Collinsella sp. | reverse complement strand
TCGTCGGCAGCGTCAGATGTGTATAAGAGACAGGCCATGGCCGAACCGTAGTTGCGAATCGGATAGACCGGCTTGCGATCGAGCGCGACGGGGCCGGAAAGCGACACGGCCAGACCCTCGGGATCATTGCCGATCATCGTCTTGATCGTAGCGAGGTCATCCGACATCAAGGCGCCGTCGAGCTCGTCCTTAAACGCGCTGATCTTGTCCGACGCCTCGCCCAGCTGATCAGAAGCCTTATTGACCAGCTTTGCAGCCTTGGAGAGGCCCTTTGCCAGCGAACCGGACGCGTCGGTCAGGCCGCCTACGGCGCTATCCAGGTCGCCCGAGATGCCATCAAGCGAGTCCAGAATGCCCGAAACCGTCTTCTTGAGCTCCTTGGCCTTAACCGAGAACGTGGAATCGTAATCGGATTTGGCGCCCGCGATGCCGGCCTTGGCATCGGCGATGGCCTGATCGACCTCGGCACGCGAGTTGTTGACCTCGGCCATGCTATCGGAGAGAGACTTCGCGGTGGCCGCCAGATCCTTGGCGTTGTTGCGATACTCCACAGCAATCCTGCTCAGCGATGTTGCCACAGACTTGAGGCTGTCCTGGAGTTTTTCGTCAGTCACCTGATCGGCAAAGCTGCGGAGCTGGTCGGCCGTGGCGTCGATATCGTCGGCACGCGTGTTGAGCGCCGCCGCGGCATCGTTGAGCTGGGACACTGTAAGGTCGACATGTTGATTCGCGGCATCAAATGCCTTCGCAAGCTCGGCGGACACGTTGTCAAACGAGCCCGCGCTTCCGTCAATCGCGGCATTGATGGCGTCGTTGGCGTCCTTCAGCGCTTCCTTGGAATCGCTAATACCGCTCTTGACATGCTCTATCAGCTGCTTCGTTGACTCATCGACCGTGCCCGTCTGCTTGAGCATGCCGCTCGCCGACGTCAGTGAATCGGACGTGGAGCTCAAAATGCCCGCCAGCGACGAAGCATTTGCCTGAACGTCTCGCAGGTCCTCAATCGAATCGCCGAGCGTCGAGGACAGGTTGGCGATAAAGTTGCTGACCTGGTCGGTACTCATGTAATCGAGCAGGCTGGACACCGTCTTAAGACCGATGGTCGTGATGGTCTCGGTAAAGGTCTCGTTGACCTGGTTCTGAACGGCACTCGAGCCCTTTTCGGTCACGATCTGGGCGATGGCGTTGGCCTTCTGGTTCTCATAGAACTCGATATCAGCGTGTTTCACGTCGGTCGAGAAAAGCGTCATCATGTCAGCGCTAAACGTTTTGGGGATAACGACGGCAGCATAGTACGCGCCCGACTTAACGCCCTCGATAGCCTTTTCGCGATTGTTGAGCACAACCCAATCGAAGCTCTCGTTGCCGCGCAGGGTGGCGGTTACGTTTTCGCCCACATTGACCTCGACGGGAATCAAATCGCTCTCGTAGCCCTCGTCGGTGTTGACCACGGCGATCTTAAGATTGCCGGTGTTGCCGTACGGATCCCAGCTGCCGGCGATGTTAAACCACGCGTACAGACACGGTACGATAATGAGGCCCATCACGACAACCAAGCCGATTACGGAGCGAGACACATTTTGGACATCGCGCTTAAACAGATGCAGGATGTTCTTCATTTATGCCTCACCTCCTTTGGAGTGCTTGCCAAGCGGAGTGGCATTTCCATCATTTGTGGCTGTACTGTCGCTGTCCTGAGATTTATGGTTCGAGCCTATATGCGGCAAGCGGCCCGTGGACTGATCGCCGCCCTTGGCACCACGCTCGCTGGCGTTGAGGCCAAACATGTAGCGGGCGGCAGGAATGGCGGCCGTGTGCTCGCGCATCTCGCGACGCAGGTCCTCATCCGAAAGCGCCGAGATGCGCATCTGGGTATTGAGGCTCGCGCGGATATATTCGATATTGATAAGCCAGCCGCAGATGGCAATGACCGAGATGATCCAAATGACAAGCAGGATGATCTTGCCGTTATTGTCGATATCGAGAACCGTCGACAGGACAAAGAGCAGGACCTGAACGCCCACCACGGCGGCAAAACCGCCCTTGATGTAGTACGGGTAGCGATGTTCAAAGGCGACCGCATGATCGAGCAGTTCGCGACGGTACGAATCGGAATCGAGCATGACACGCATGGCCGTGCGCAGCGAGTAGCGCTGGCGCGGCAGGTCGTTGGACTCGCAAATCATCATACCGGTCGTGGAAAGCTGTTTATCAAAGAGCAGGTTAAGGTTGAGCAGCAGCGGACGCAGCTGCAGGCCGATAAAGAGCGCCACGATCAAGAACACGCCCAGAATGCACAGGTTAAACAGGTAGTTGAACGAATACATGCCGCCGACCGTCTCGCGCAGCAGATTGATGCCGTAGGTAAAGGGCAGCAGCGGGTGCAGCCACTGGAAGAAGCCGGGCATCATCTCGATGGGGTACATGCCCGACGAACCCGGGATCTGCACGATGACGAGAATGACGCCGATAGCCTTGCCGATATGCTTAAACGTGGTGGACAGCGCATAGATGATATTGACGTAGGTGAACGAAATGGCGATGCCGCCCAGCACGAACAGCAGCGGGCTGACGCACTGCACGCCAATCACCAGATCGCCTACCGTAACGATGATGGCCTGCAACGCGCCCAGGATCACCATGAGCAACCAGCGGCCAAAGTAGCCTTGGCGCGCCGTAAAGCTGCCAACACCTTCACGGTCGACCTCGAGCTTGTAAATGGCGATGAGCACATAGCCGCCCACCCAAAGCGCCAGATTGGTGTAGAAGGGAGCGATGCCCGAGCCAAAGCTCTTGACCGGATAGATTGACTTGGACGTCAACTCAACCGGAGACGCCATGAAATCTGCCACGTCATTGACATCGACGCCCATCAGATCGGCCAGCTCGCCCATGGACTCGGAGGTCTGCAGCGCCGCGATGTCATTGGCGGCGGTTGCAAGCTTGTCCTGGACCTTGGCAAGCGAGGAATCGGTCTGGGACAGCGTGGTCTTGGCCTGACCGAGCGTAGCGCTAAGCTGCGCCAACGTGCCGCGCGCATTTGCAAGTGTAGGTGTCATACCCGAGACGATACCGGTCAGGTCGCCCGAAACGGCAGCAAAAGAGTCGAGCGCGCTCGAGGCCTTCGGCAGCGCGTTTTGGCCCAAGTCCGTCTGGGCTTGGCCAAGGTTGGTCGCACCGGTATGAATTGCGTTATTGATAGCGTCACTGGCACCCGAAACAGCCGCTGCGTCATTCGCCATGGCGCTCGACTGCGCGGACAGACCGTCCTTGATGCTCTGAAGCTTTTCATTCTGCTCTCGAAGCAAATCGATGGTCGATACAATGCGCGCGTCAATTTCCTCGGAACCTGTCGACGTGTCATTGGCGAGAATCTCCAAGTGCCCGATAACGGCCTTATTGTGGTCGATCGTCGCTTGAAGAGACTCGAGCGAGTTGTCGATACGGGTGGTCGTAGATGTGACCGCGCCCGTCAGCTTGCCGATGGCAGCGTTCGCAGAGGCCGACGTCTTGGTGAGCGCAAGGCTGCCTTCCGAGAGCGCCTTGGAGAGCGAGGTGATGGAGTTGCCCGCCGTGGTGCGAGCTTCGCTCAGCAGATCGTTGCCCTGGGAGATCGCCTGCGTCAGCGACGGTGCCTGGCCTTGCAAGCCGGCAAGTGCCGCATCAGCCGAGGCGATAGCGCCACTCGTCTTATCGATGGCGGCATTCATATCGCCAATCGAATCGCGCACCTCGCCCAAGGTGTCGGACGCCTCGGACACCGAACTTGCCAGCGAGTCCTGAGTCTGGGTTGCCTTGTCCTTTAAATCGACACCGGCATCCTTGGCGATACCGGCAACAGTCTTGCCTACCGTAGAGACAAATTCCGAGTTGATCTGCTCCTCGATGGTGTTTGCACCGGTATCGGTAACCTTGGGCGCAATGGCGCTCTTCTTCTCATTGACGTAGTACGTGAGCTTGGGCTGATGGTAGTTGCCGTCGAGCATCGAAACCAGGTTATCCGAGAAGTTCTTGGGAATCACGATAGCGGCATAGTACTCGCCGCTCTCGACGCCCTCCTTGGCATCGGCCGTCGAGTCGACGAACGTCCAGCCCAACTGATGATTCTCCTTGAGCTGGTCGACCACTTTGTCGCCAGCGTTGAGCTCACCCACCAAGTCGTTTTGGGTGCCTCGATCGTTGTTGGCGATAGCAATCTTGATGCCTTGGGTGTTTCCATACGGATCCCAGTTTGCCACGATGTTATACCAGGCATACAGCGAGGGAATAACGCACACGCCTAGGGTAACCACCAGGGCGACGGGGTTCACAAGCAGTCGCTTAATGTCGCGCTTAAATATCGCAAAGGACACCTTTGCATTGGATAGTTTGCTGCCGAGACTCACGCTTGGACCATCCATCCTGTCGTTAAATCGAATCGTACTATCGACAACCATTGTAGTAGGCGCTTTAACGTCTCAAAGCACAATGGTGTTGAGTTTTGCGGGTAGCAATATACTACGAAGATGAGTTAACGTACAGATGTACAGTATCCTAAATTTCAGCAGGTCACAAAACCACAACCCGCACAAATTAGCAATTCAAATAGTCATCGGGGACGTTCTTAAACGACTAGTCAAACAAGAACGTCCCCAATGACTACTTAGGACCACGGCAACGTCGATGTTTTGGCAATGCCAGCGAGCGGGCGCCAGAGCGAACAAATTGGCATGAAAAGAGGACGGCATAGACCTTCTGGTCATGCCGTCCTCTTTGAATGACAAGTTGTCGCTCTGGCGCCCGCGCAGCGTCGACTGGTCCGCCGTTCGTTAGAACGGCGGAACTGAGGGCAGCGTCGAGCCGTTACGCGGTTTGGTAAAACCGCGTAAATACCTAACTACATCAAGTTGCAAACAGCTGCTGCGAAGGCAACGGGGTCCTCGGGCAGAATGCCCTCGACCAGCAGGGCCTGGTCATAGAGCAAACCGGAGTACTGCTTGATCTTGTCGGCGTCGCCCGCCTTCTGAGCGGCGACGAGCTTGGAAAAGACCGGGTGCTTGGCGTTGAGCTCGAGCACGCGCTGGCTCTTGGGCATACCGTCGGGCGCGCCCTCGGGACCCTTCTGGAGCACCTTCTCCATCTCGAGCGAAAGCGGGCCCTCGGTGGTGATGCACGCGGGAGCATCGGTCAGGCGCGCAGAGACGGCAACCTTCTCGACCTTGTCGCCGAGTGCCTCCTTCATGGCGTTAAAGAGGTCCTCGTTCTCCTTGGTGGCGTCCTCGGCCTCCTTTTTCTCGTCCTCGGTCGCCAGGTCAAGATCACCGGTTGCGACGTTCTTGAGCTCCAGGTGACGATCCTCAACCTCGGGCTCGGCACCATCGGCCACGGCCTTCTCGGCAGCCTCGCGGGCGGCATCGTCCTCGTAGATCTTGGGCATATCGGCGGCAACGTACTCACGCATAGCCTGGAAGGTGAACTCATCCACGTCCTGCGTCAGCAGCAGCACGTCATAGCCGCGGTCGAGCACGCCCTTTACCACGGGCATCTTGGCCAAGCGCTCACGCGAGTCGCCGGCGGCGTAGTAGATGGCCTTCTGATCCTCGGGCATGCCCTTGGCATACTCGGCCAGGGTAATCATCTTCTGTTCCTTGGCAGACCAGAACAGCAACAGATCGGCGAGCTCATCGGCCTTCATGCCATAGCTCGAGTAGATGCCGTACTTAAGACCGCGGCCAAAGTTCTCAAAGAACTTCTCGTAGGCCTCGCGGTCGTTGTCACGCATATCCTCAAGGTCGGCGGTGATCTTCTTTTCCACACGCTTGGCGATGGCCTTGAGCTGACGGTTCTGCTGCAGCGTCTCACGCGAGATGTTGAGCGACACATCGGCGGAATCCACGACGCCGCGGACAAAGTTGTAGTAGTCGGGCAGCAGGTCGTCGCACTTCTCCATGATCAGGACGTTGGAGCTGTAGAGTGCCAGACCCTTCTCGTAATCCTTGCTGTACAGATCGAACGGCGCGCGGCCCGGCACAAACAGCAGGGCATCGTACTCGAGCGTGCCCTCGGCATGGAAGCTGATGGTGCGCGCAGGATCGTCAAAGTCGTGGAACGTGGACTTGTAGAACTCGTCGTAGTCCTTCTGCTCGACATCGGAGCTGCGCTTCTTCCAGATCGGTGTCATGGAATTGACGGTCTCGAGCTCCTGATAGTCCTCGTACTCGGGCTTGTAATCGTCGCCGGCGTCCTCGGGCTTGGGTTTCTGGCGGCTCTTGGACACCATCATCTGAATCGGGTAGCGCACATAGTTGCTGTACTGCTGAATTAGGCTCTTGAGGCCCCACTCGGTCAGGAAGCGATCGTAGGTCTCGGCCTCGCCGTCGGCATCGAGCTTCTCGTTCTCGCGCAGCGTCAGGATGACATCGGTACCGTGCTCGGCACGCTCGCCGTCCTCGATGGTGTAGCCCTCAAGACCGTCGGATTCCCACACATGGGCGACATCCTCGCCGTAGGCGCGGCTGACGACCTTCACATGGCTGGCGACCATAAAAGCCGAGTAGAAGCCCACGCCAAACTGGCCGATGATGTCGACATCCGAACCCTGCTGCTCGGCGTTCTCGGTCTTAAACTCCTCGGAGCCGGAATGGGCGATGGTGCCCAGATTGCGCTCGAGCTCCTCGGCGGTCATGCCAATGCCGTTATCCGAGATGGTAATGGTGCGGGCGTCTTTATCAAAGGAAACGCGAATAGCCAGGTCGCCCTGGTCGATCTTGACGCTCGGATCCTGCAGGCTCTTAAAGTTGAGCTTGTCGACGGCGTCGCTCGCGTTAGAGATAAGCTCGCGCAGGAAGATTTCCTTATTGGTGTAGATGGAGTTGATCATGAGGTCGAGCAGTTTTTTGCTCTCGGTCTTAAATTGACGCATGTGCAGTCCTTTCGCGCTACCCCCGTCCGCAAAAACGGCCCGGTTGCCCGAGCCGCATCGCAGACCTGCTATGTTCAGACTTAGATTTTATAACCCATTAGCGCGCATATATACATACGGAATCGAAAAACTGTATGTCTAAGCGCTCCGATGCGCCAATTGCCAAGGAGTGTCCCCAGCTGCCGGCAGAAAAGGAACGTCCCTATCTGCCATCTACGCGCTTGGCCATCCAGACATGGGGCTGGCCCTCGTCTTCGTAATCTACCGGGGCAATTTGCGTGTAGCCCGCCTTTGCATAGAGCGGCAACACGTATTCCTGCGCATGCAGCTTAATAAGCTTAGCGCCGGCATCGCGTGCACACGAAGCACTGGCCTCGACGATCGCACTCGCCAGACCGCGACGGCGCATGCTCGGCAGCACAGCCACGCGCCCCATAATATAGGTCTCCCCCGCTGCGACGCCTTCGTCCAAATCGCACGACGGCGAAACCGGAGCCTCTGAATCTGCCGCGCGCTCAAGCTCTTCGGGAAACACGCGCGAGCAACCGGCAAGCTCGCCGTCTACATAGAGCGTCACATGAATGCAGTTCGGATCCTCGTCGATAGCGTCGAACTCATTCTCGTAGCCCTGCTCGTCCATAAAAACGACGCGGCGCACCAACGCCGCGTCATCAAAGCATCCCGTCTTAAGTTGAATATCCATGGCTGCCCCTTCATTCAATGCGAACGTTAGGGACAGATTTTAGCGAAAATGAGCTCCGCGCACGCTAAACTTCGCGCGAGCCTTCGCCAGGCAATCGTAATGACCCACGTTATGGGCATCGCTCGCGATGAAGCTGTACAGGTTCTGATCGAACAGGCGCTGTGCCGGCTTTTTCTCGCGACCAAAGCGACCGCCGGCAATAAAGTCCGCCGAAGCCTGCAGCTTGCAGCCCATATCGACCAGGCGCTCCGCCACGCTTACATCCTTTTGAACCGCACGATAGCGCTCAGGATGAGCGATGATCACCTGATAGCCACGGCACTGCAAATCGTAAATCGTGTTCTCGTACTCTCTAAACGCATACGCATCGGCATGCGTCGAAAGCTCGAGCAGAAACTCGTTGGTCCCATCGAAATGCAAGTGCTCCGCGGCATCGATACCAAGCTCAACGAGCTTTCGATGGTTGACCTCGAAGCCCATCTGGAGCGGAAAACCGTCAGCGTTATCGCGCAGCAGCTCAAAGGCATCCCACATCTTGTCGTAATCAAAATAGGGATCACGGCAGTGAGGAGTGCAAACAATTCTGGTTACACCAGCCCGCTTGGCAGCCTCGAGCATCGCCAAGCTCTCATCGAGATCGGCGGCGCCGTCGTCTACACCCGGCAAGATATGGCAATGAATGTCACGCATAGGTCAGCCTTAATCAACTAAACGTTTGCTCGGTTGGTGAAGATGCCCTTTTTGGAAGTCCCCTGATCGTCGGAGCCCTTCTTCACCTTCTTACCGTCCTTGGTGTAGTAGGAGTAGTAGTACTCGCTGGTCTCGGTCTCGCAGTAGTTCATAACGGTACCGATGAGCTTGACCTTCTCGGACTTTTTAAGCTGACCGATGGCGTTGAGCGCCTCCTCGCGCTTGGTGAAATCCTCACGCACCACGAACAGCGTGCCGTCGGTCAGGCCGGCAATCTCGGCAGCATCGATAAAGGTGCCGACCGGGGGAGCATCAAAGATGACGTACTGGAACTTGGCGGACAGCGCCTTTACCAGCTTGGCAAAGCGGTGAGAGACGATGATGTCGGCAGGATTGGGAATATGCGGCTCGGCATCGAGGAAGTAGAAGTTCTTCTGACCCGTCTCGACAATTGCCTGGTCAATGGAGATCTGCTCGGAAAGGACCGCATAGAGTCCGCCGCGCGAACGAACGCCGAGCATATCGGCAAGGGACCTGCGACGCATATCAGCCTCGACCAGCAGGACACTCTTGCCGCTCGTGGCGATTGCCTGAGCAAGATTAATGGAAACCGTAGACTTGCCCTCGTTGGGAATCGAGGAGGTAACGGTGATGGTGCGAATGGGGTCGTCCACGCTCGCAAAGCGGATGTTGGCCAGAAGGGTCTTGGCGGCATTCTGCACAACGAGCTTATCGGTGTTCTTTGCCTTAGCCATGCCTATTTACCACCTTTCATAGCCGGAATTCGGCCAACAACGGGAATACCCAGGAGCTCTTCTGCCTCTTCGGCACCGCGGATGCGGGTATTGAGCATGTCTGCCAAAACGACATAGGCAACTGCGATAAAGATACCGGCGAGGAACGCGACGGCAATATACAGCGTGCGCTTGGGGCCGCTGGGGGCTTCGGGGGTCTTAGCCTCGTCGATAACGTTGATGCTCTGGGCAGCGCCGACGTTCTGAGCGACCGTACTCACCGAGCTGGCAATGGCCTTTGCGACCTCAGCCGTCTCCTTGGCATCGGTGCCGGTAACCGAAAGCGTAATGACACGCGTGGTGGTCTCGGAGGAAACAGACACCTTGTAGTCATCCAAATCGGTGAGGCCCAGTTCTTTGGCGGCGCCGCTCTTAACGCTATCGCTATCCAGCAGCGTGGCGATATCGTTGGAAAGCATCTGGCTCGCCGAGAGATCGTTGTAGCTCATCTGACCGCTATCGTCGGTCTTGGCGAAAATGTACATGCTCGTCGTCGCGGTATAGGTGTTGTCCATCGCAACGAAGGACACGATGCCCATGGCGATCGCGCAGACCACCGGAAGGGTGATGACCAGCTTGAGGTGCTTCTTCAGCAGCTGGAACAGTTCGAGAAGGGTCATGCAGCTTGCCTTTCATTTCCCCAGTTCGGATTGACAAAACTGTCCGTATGTTATCGCATCTTTTTACCGAGACCAAACTCTATACATAAGAAACAGGCTCTCCTGTAAAAATGTCGGAAGCAATCGTAAAATTGCACAACAACGCCGCACCCGAAAGTCAAATGCGGCGTCTACATCAATATCTGTGTTGTATCGCTATGCGAATGGCTCGTCCTGCTGTATGGGAAACGTCACCGTAATGGTGGTTCCCACGCCCAACTCGCTCGACAGATCAAGCGTGGCGTGATGATACAGGGCCGCATGCTTGACAATGGCAAGCCCCAGGCCGGTTCCGCCGCGTGCCTTGGACCTACTCTTGTCCACGCGATAGAACCGCTCAAATACCTTGCCCTGTTCTTCAGGCGCGATACCGATTCCCGTGTCGGCGACAGCGAGGAACGGATGGCCTTCGTCGTTGGTGCCGCACTGCAGCGTAACCGTACCGCCGGGCCGATTGTAGCGGATGGCGTTGCTTGCCAGATTATAGATGAGCTCGTCGACCAAGCGCGACACGCCTTCGATGACCACAGGCTTGGTCTCATGACTTATCGTCACATTCGCCTGACGGGCAACCTGTTCAAGACGCTGCTCAACCGCGTAGATCGCACGCGAGAGCTCAATAGGCTCCGTGGACCCAATGGGCACTGCCTCGCCCTCAGTTGCACGCTCGGCCTCGTCCAAGTTAGACAGCGTAAGGATATCGTTGACAAGCGCTGCCAAGCGGCCCGCCTCACGATAGATGCGACCGCCAAAGTTGCGCAGGTCGCCCTCGCCCTCGACCATGCCGTTTGCGATGAGCTCGGCATAGCCCGAAATCGCCGTAAGCGGCGTCTTGAGCTCATGGGTGATATTCGCCGTGAACTCGCGGCGCATACGGTCGTTGTCCGCTAGCACCGCCATTTGGCGCTTGAGTTCCTGGCGCTGCGACTCGATACGCTCAAGCATGGGGACCATCTCGGCATAGGCGTGCTCATAGCTACGGCGTGGGTGGTCCAAATCCACCTCTTGCAACGGCGCGATGATGGCACGGGACTCGCGGCGCGCCATAAAAAACGAGAGTACCGCACCCGCTGCTGCGATAAGCAGCATCGGCGCCACCATCGACAGCAAAATCGCCGCAACGCCAGGCTGGGCCTGCGCCAAGCGGACAACCTGGCCGTTATCAAGGGCGACGGCGCGATACAGCATAATCTCGTCGAGCGTAGAGCTTGCGCGCTCCGCGGAACCCAAACCACTCTCAAAGGCCTCGATGACCTCGGGGCGATCGCCATGGTTGGGCAGTGTGGAAGGCGACGCCTCGTTGTCGTAGGCAACCGATCCATCCTTGTTAATCAGCGTGATGCGCAAGTCCTCGCGATCGAGACTACGCAAGAACGGGATGGGCTCCTGCTGTTCGTCGAGAGCGGCAGCAATGAGCTCGGTTTCCTGCGCCAGATTGGCACTCGTGGCATCCGCCAAGGTGTTTTGCACAAAGAACGCACCCAGCACCGTAAACGCCACGATAACCGCCATGGCGCAGACAAAGATCGTCACAAAAACGCGGTGCGACAGCGTATGTTTTCCCTGGGGGGCGAAGACCACGGGTTACTCCTCCGATGCGGTGGCCGCGGTGTCGTCGCCTTTGGCACCATCGCCGGCAGAAGGCTCGGCCAAGCGGTAGCCCACGCCGCGCACGGTCTCGATGGCGCTGGCATGCTCGCCCAGTTTTTGGCGAAGCGTCTGCACGTGCACGTCAACGGTGCGCGAACCGCCGTCGAAGTCCCAGCCCCACACGCTCTGCAGCAACGACTCGCGGGTAAAGACCACGCCGGGCTTGCGCATGAGGTACTCGAGCAGGTCGAACTCGCGCAGGGTGAGCTTAAGCGACTCGCCGGCAACAGTCACCTCACGATGGCTGGGCGAGAGCACAATGTCGCCCACGCTGAGCACATCGCTTGCCTGTTTGACCATGCCGCCGCGACGCAGCAGTGCGCGGCAGCGGCTGGCGAGCTCCATGAGCGAAAACGGCTTAGTCAGGTAATCGTCGGCACCGCCATCGAGCGCCATCACCTTGTCGAGCTCGGTATCCTTGGCGGTAAGCATCATGATGGGCACCGTCGCCGTCAGGCGATCGGCACGCAGGCGGCGCATAATCGCCAAGCCATCGGTATCGGGCAGCATGATGTCGAGCAGGACGGCATCGGGTACCCGTCGCGCCACGGCAGCCTTAAACTCACCGTCGCACGAAAAGCCTTCGGCCTCAATCCCCTGCTTGCGCAGCGCATAGACCGTCAAATCCCTGATGTTGTCATCGTCCTCGACGTAATAGATCATGTTGAACCCCTTTGCGGCCGGCATGACCGCATCTTAACCCTAAAGGTACCTTTACTAGATGGTATCAGCCAAAACGCCCCGTCAAATAATCCGCCGTGCGCGGATCGGTCGGATTCTTGAAGAGTTGCGCGGTGGGCGCGTGCTCCACCAGCTCACCCAGCAAAAAGAATGCGACCGAATCGGAGATACGCGCCGCCTGCTGCATATTGTGCGTAACGACCACGAGCGTGCAGGTCTCTTTGAGCTCGCAGGCCAGCTGCTCCACCACCAGCGTCGACACAGGGTCGAGTGCCGAGGTCGGCTCGTCCATCAGCAGAATGTCGGGCTGCACGGCAAGTGCGCGGGCGATGCACAGACGCTGCTGCTGGCCGCCCGAAAGACCCAGACCCGACTCTTTGAGCTTGTCCTTGACCTCATCCCATAGCGCAGCGCGACGAAGGGAATCCTCGACCAGCTCGTCGAGCACGACGCGGTCGCGCACTCCCATGCCGCGAGGACCGTAGGCGACGTTGTCGTAGATGCTCATGGGAAACGGGTTGGGGCGCTGGAACACCATGCCCACGCGCTGGCGCAAGCGGCAGATGTCGTAGTCGCCCAGGATATCTTGACCATCGAGCGCAATCCTGCCCTCGATGCGGCAATCCTTGATGCCGTCGTTCATGCGGTTAAAGCAGCGCAGCAACGTGGACTTTCCGCAGCCCGAAGGCCCGATGAACGAGGTGATCTGCTTGTCGCGGATCTTGATATTCACGTCCTTGAGCGCATGGTGGTCGCCATAGAACAGGTCGAGGCCCTCGACATCGATACGCGTCGGCGAGGCGGCAAGATCCTCTGCCGTGGGGCGAGTCGCATCCCCAACCTCGCGCTCGCGCGCGGCCTCGACCTGCGCTTTCATGAGTTCTTCAAGCTCCGTGGGCTCCACAGCCGCAGCAGCCGTCATACCGCATACCTCCACATCGATATCAATTCAGCAGTATCGATAGTAGGAATCGCGGCTCATATGCACGTGAGCGCATTGTCAAGTGTTTGTAAGGGCGCCTACGCTACGTGGCGGGCAACTCGATAGTAAAAACAGTATGCTCGGGCGTCGATTCGCATGCGATGGTACCGCCGTGCGCGCATACGATCTCCTTGGCGATGGCAAGCCCCAGTCCAGCGCCGCCGCGATTGGTCGCACGCGCCGCATCCAGGCGATAGAACTTCTCAAAGATCACCTTGAGCTTTGCCTCAGGGATGGGATCGCCCTGATTGATAAAGCGCACGCGCACGCCACCGCCGTCCCGGCGTCTGGCCTCGATCGTGATGGTCGAGCCCTCATAGCTATAGGCAACGGCGTTTTTCATGATGTTGTTGAACACGCGAGCCATTTTGTCGCCATCCACGAGCACCGTCAGGTCCTCGCGAATATCAACTTGGACTTCCTTATGCTGCTCGTTGAGGATGGGATAGAACTCGTCAGCCACCTGAGCCAGCAGCAACCCCAGATCAACATAGCCACGCGTGAGCACGATATCGTGGAAGTCAAAGCGCGTGATATCGAAGAACTCTTCGATGAGCGCATCGAGCCGGTGCGCCTTGTCGAGAGCCACGCCCGTAAAGTGCGCACGTTGCTCAACCGGCAGCTCAGGAGCCTCTTGCAACAGCGAAAGATAGCCCACCACACTGGCAAGCGGGGTGCGTAGGTCATGTGCCAAGTACGTGACCAGATCGTCCTTGCGATGCGACTCGTCACGCAGAGCTTGCTGCACCTTGCGCTCACGGTCACGCACGCGGTTAAGGGCGCCCTCGACCTCCAAGAAGTCACCGTCAATGTTGTCCCAGGTGTCGGGGTGATCGATCAGACGATCTTGAATACGAGCGGCCAGCACACAATCGGCATGCTGCTCGCCCTGTTCGTAGCCCTGATAGTACAGGGCGCGGCCACACAAGAACAGCACGCACGCGGCAAGCGCCAGCACAAAGCCAAGCATGTTGAATACAAAGCCGGCATCGAACAGCACCGGCCCTTCGATGCCGCCGAGCGCCATGGCGCCAATCGCCAACGTCATGGCCCACGCGGCGCCGCCAATCACCACGCAGCGGCACACGATCTCAAATCGATCGATCAGCAAAAAGCCGACAAGCAGCACCGCCAAGATTCCGACGATGTTGTCGATGCCAATCAGCAGCAGGCTCAGCAAAAAGAGCAGCACCGTTGCAAGCGCGCGGTTGTCGACGACCGACCTCACGTATTCAAAGAGCCGATCGGGCACCTCGAACGCTTGCCTATCGTCTTTTGTCATATCCACTTCCCCACCATCAAAGGCGTTATTCGATTATGTAGCCGACGCCCCAGACGTTTTTGATAAAGCGCGGCTTTTGAGCGTCGTCACCGATCTTTTCGCGCAGGTGGCGAATGTGCACCATCACCGTATTGTTGGAGCCGGGCATAAAATCCTCGTTCCACACCGCGCGGAACAGATCCTCCACGGCCACCACACTGCCGCGATGCTCGACCAGATACAGCAAGATGGAATACTCGATGGGCGTGAGGCGCACCGGCGCACCGTCCACCATTACGGAACGAGCATCGCGGTTGATCTCCAGGCCGTCGAGCTGGATGATCGGCGACTCGGCCACCTGCGCGCGGCTACCGTAGCTGGTGTAGCGGCGAAGCTGAGCATGCACGCGCGCGATGAGCTCAAGCGGACGGAACGGCTTAACCACGTAATCGTCCGCGCCAAGCGAAAGGCCCTCGATCTTGTCTT
>CABSNA010000012.1 GCA_902478865.1 uncultured Collinsella sp. | reverse complement strand
GCGTAAGATCGTCGGCAGCGTCAGATGTGTATAAGAGACAGGCGCCAACCTGCGTGAGGGCAAGCTCGAGTTTACGGCGGCCCCCCAGTATCCGTGGTTCCAGGTCAACAACATGGGCCTCGAGCGTCCGTTGTTCTTTAAGGGCGAGGGCACTCATCATGTGCGCCTGGTCGTTGACGACGATATCGCGACCATCTTTGTCGATGATGTTGCGCTTAACGCGCGCTTCTGCAATAAGCAGGGCCAGGGTGTGGCACTGACGGTCACCGACGGTACGCTCAAGTGCGCAAATGCAACGATCGCGTCTCTGTAATGGCATCAAAACGTTTTATGATTTCGTAAGGGAATGGAGAGGAACATGGACTACAAAGTAGTGTCTCAGCAAGTCGTCGATAACGTCGGCGGTCTGGAGAACATCGAGGGCGCCACGCATTGCGTTACGCGTCTGCGTCTGGTGCTCAAGGATACGAGCAAGTACAACAAGGCCGAGCTCGAGAACATCGATGGCGTCAAGGGCGTGCTGTACAACAGCGGCCAGCTCATGATCATCTTCGGTACCGGTACCGTCAACAAGGTCTACGATGAGTTTATGGCTCTGACGGGCGTTAAGGAGATCAGCGCTTCCGAGGTCAAGGGCGCCGAGGCGGACAAGAAGGGCAAGTTCTTCTCGGTCCTCAAGGTATTCTCGGATATCTTTATCCCCATCATTCCCGCTTTCGTCGGCGCTGCTATCATCATCGGCCTTAAGTCGCTGATCGTTGCCAACGGCCTCTTTGGCATGGAGGGCAGCCTTGCCGACCACAGCGAGTTCCTCAAGAACCTCGCAAGCTTCTTTGCCATTATCGCCACCACGTTTGACTACCTGCCTGTCCTGGTTATGTACAGCGCGGTCAAGCGTTTTGGCGGTAACCCGATTCTGGGCGTCCTCGTCGGTATCGTCATGGTTCACCCGAGTCTTATGAACCGCAATGCGTTTGTTATGGATCCGTCGGGTGCTGAGTACTGGAACTTTGGTCCGCTCTCCATCCCCATGGTTGCTTTCCAGGGCGGCGTGTTCCCTGCAATCCTGACTGCCTGGTTTATGGCCAAGGTCGAAAAGATTGCCCAGAAGTACATCCCCGAGGTCGTCTCGTTTGTCTTTGTCCCGACCGTTACCCTGATTCTTGCTAACGTTGCCCTGTTCACCGTGTTCGGCCCGCTCGGCAACCTGATCGGCGACGTCCTCGCTGGCGTAATCGATGTCCTGTACAACAGGATGGGCGTCTTTGGCGCCTTTGTCTTCGCCGCGTTCCTGCAGCCGCTCGTCGTTACCGGTACGCATCAGTTCATCCAGGGTATTGAGGCCAACCTCGTTGCCACGACCGGCTTCAACTACATTCAGGCCATCTGGTCGGTTTCCATCATCGCCCAGGGCGGCGGCGCCATCGGCATGTATCTCATTCACAAGAAGCATTCCAAAGAGCGCAACATCTGCATGTCGTCCTTTATCCCGACGCTGGTCGGTATCTCCGAGCCCGCAATCTTTGCTGCAAACATGCGCTACTCGATCATCCCGTTCGTCTGCGCTTGCATCGGTGCAGGCTGCGGCGGTGCCTTCGTGAAGCTCTTTGAGGTGCGCGCTATCGGTCAGGGTCTGACCGGTGTGCTTGGCCTGCTCATCGTTACGCCCGAGACGCTCGTGTGGTATGTGGCTGGCAATCTCATCGCCTTTATCGTGCCGATCGTCTTGATCTTTGCCTACAACAAGGCAAAGGGCGTGCCGACCACCGATGAAGAGGGCGCTGGCGCTGGCTTCGACGTTAGCTTCTAGTTGAGCCGTTCAGCGTAATCTGAGGATAAGTCCATTTGGGGAAGGGCGTTCGACTCGTGTGAGTCGAGCGTCCTTCCCCATAGACGAGAAAGTCAACGGCGATGTTTAATCAAAAAAATAAGGTGACACGCGCGGACTATGAGCAATGGCGCGCCGGACAGGATGAGACGGCGGGTCGCATCGCGTCCGACCCCGATAGGCTCCTGTTCCATGTGGAGCCTGAGCTTGGCTGGCTCAACGATCCCAACGGTTTGGTGCAGATCGGTGATACGTATCACATCTATCACCAATACGATCCATTCGATGCTGCGCATGGCGGTCCAGTGCTTTGGAATCATCTGACAACAAAGGATTTTGTGACGTACGAGAATCGCGGCCCTGTGCTGTTCCCCGATTCCGATTTGGATTCGAGCGGAGCGTATTCTGGTTCTGCCTTTGTACACGACGGCAAGATTCACTACTTCTATACCGGCAACGTCAAGCATTTTGACCGCGATGATTACGACTACGTGTTGACGGGCCGTGAGCAAAACCAAATTCATATGGTTACCGAGAATCCCGACGAATTGGGCAAGAAGCGTGTGGCTGTTGGGCCGGTCGATTACCCCGACGATATCGGTACGCACGTACGCGACCCCAAGATCCTTGAACACGATGGTATTTACTACATGGTTCTGGGCGCTCGTACGAAAGACGACCGCGGCTGCGTGCTTGTCTATACTTCGCGCGATCTAGAGGATTGGCGCTATGCGACGCGCATTGAGCTGGGCGAGAAGTTTGGTTTTATGTGGGAGTGCCCTGATCTATTTGAGCTTGATGGCGAGCTAATTCTCGTTTGCTGTCCGCAGGGCGTGCCCGCCGATGGTTGGCGTTACCGCAATCCGCACCAGTGCGTGTGGTTCTCCATCGAGGCCGATTGGGAGGCGCCGAGCTTTAAGATCACCGGGCAGGGCATGCCCCCGATGGTCGATGCCGGCTTTGATTTCTACGCACCGCAGTCCTTTGAGGATGCTGCGGGTCGGCGTTTGATGATCGGGTGGTCTGGTTGCCCCGATGCGACGGCAGAAAACCCGACGGTGGCACGCGGGTGGCAGTGCGCGTTGACGGTGCCGCGAGAGCTGAGCATACGCGATGGTAAGCTCTGTCAGCAGCCGGCGCACGAGATTGAGAAGATGCGCGACGACTGCGTTCGCGCGACAGGCGGTGAAACCGTTGAGGAGCCGGGCCGCCTGTTTGATCTTGTGGTTTCCTGTGAGGGCGCCAAGATGGTCGAGCTCGAAATCCGCAAGGGTGTCTTTGTGCGTTATACGGACGGGATGCTTACCCTCGATATGGGTGACGAAGGCTATGGGCGCGACCAGAGGTCGATTGAGCTCGGCGAGCTTCGCGACCTACGCGTGCTTTCGGACACTACGATGGTCGAGATTTTTGCAAATGGTGGCGAGGCGGCACTTACGAGCCGTACCTATTCGCCGGCGGTTCCGGCGATGGAGCTGCACGCCGAGGGTGCGGCATCGATGAATTTCTACCGCCTCGTGCATTAACCGTGCGTGGAGCACGATTGGATTTGCTGGACGGAATGTGTCGCAGTTGTCGCGGCCAACTACCGCTTACCGCATATAGCGACCGTTTGCGGAATAAGTAACCCTCCTTAATAAACCGTGTAGAATCCTAGATAAGCACGGAGTTTTCCAGGGAGACGCTGTCCTTTGTTATGTGCAAGGGGCGGCGTCTCTTTGGCGCTTGGACACTGTTGTGCAACAGTGCGGCGGCGCGTGCCATGTATTGAAAACCCAATGTCGAGATGGGTCGTGATAATAATGGGCAAGTACGTAATCGTGGTCGAGTCTGGGTCGGATGTGACGCCGGAGCTCTGCGAGCGCTACGGCATCGTGCGCGTGCCCATGCATGTCATGATTGGTGACGAGACCGTCGAGGACGGCTCGATCGATCCGCTCGAGATTTATTCACGCTGCAACGAGTTTGGCGTAATGCCCAAGACCAGCGGCTGCGCGCCTGCGGATTTTGCTCACGTGTACGACCGTATCCATGCCGAGCAGCCCGATGCGACCATTCTGCATCTTGCGTACTCCGAGGCCACGACCTGCTCGCATCAGTCCTCCAAGATTGCAGCTAAGGGCCGCGACTACGTGTTCTCCATGGACACGCGCTTTGTCTCGGTGGGCCAGTCGCTCGTTGTCGTCGAGACCGCCAAATACATCGAGGCTCACCCCGATGCCACCGTCGACGAGATCTTCGCCTTCGCGAACTCCGTCATGGACCGCGTGCTGCTGGGCTTTGTTCCTACCGATCTTGCCTTCCTTAAGGCGGGCGGTCGCTTGTCCAACGTCGCGTTCCTAGGCGCCCATCTGCTCAAGATTAAGCCCTGCATTGAGGTGACGGGCGGCAAGTTCGTGGCGACCAAGAAGTTCCGCGGCTCTATGCTCAAGTGCGCCCGCGCCTTTATTGACCACATGGTTGCGAAGGGCGAGATTGACTACTCGCACATTGGCCTGGCGTATTCGGTGGGCCTTTCCCAGGAGCTGCGCGATGACATGGAGGTCTATGCGCATGATCTGGGCTTTAAGGACGTTACCTGGACTCAAGTCGGCGGCGTCATCTCGAGCCATTGCGGCCCGACTGCCTTCGGTGCGGTGCTCACGCTTAAGGCGTAAAGGCCGCAGGCGAGCGTTCTTCAGCCTGACATCTCGACGTAGCCCCCAGCCATGGTGATGGGGGATAGATTAAAACGTGCCGTTCTAGTCCGAGACGTTTAAACGCAAACGCATGGGCTAGAATGACTCTGGCATTTTAATTGGTTGCATCCAAGGAGAGGCAAGGTAGCGCGAATGGCAGAAATGACGCTTGAGGGTGTGGACGCTCGTCCCGAGGACTCTGCGTTTGCCCTTGGCCGCGTGCATTCGATCGAGACGATGGGAACGGTCGACGGACCCGGCATCCGCTTTGTGGTGTTTGTTCAGGGCTGTCCCATGCGCTGCGCGTATTGCCACAATCCCGATACCTGGTCGGTCAACGGCGGCACTATGGTGACCGTCGAACACCTGATGGATGAGTTCCAGAGTAACCACGAGTTCTATCGCAGCGGTGGCATTACGGTGTCCGGCGGCGAGCCGCTCCTGCAGCCCGAGTTTTTGGCCGATCTGTTTCGTGCTATGCATAACAACCCCGATGGCCGTGTACATACCTGCCTAGATAGCTGTGGCTATGCATTTGACCCCAACCACCCCGAGAAGTTCGATGCCGTGCTCAACGAGACCGACATGGTACTGCTCGATATTAAGCATGCCGACCCGGTCGAGCATAAAAAGCTGACCGGTTGCGATCCCGCACGCATCTTGGCGTTCGGCGATGAACTTGCACGTCGCAAGATCAAGGTCGTTATCCGCCACGTGGTGGTGCCGGGCATTACCGACACGGTGGAGGAGTGCGAGAAGCTCGGTCGCCTCATCGCTCCATGGCACAACGTGGTGGGCCTGGAAATGCTGCCGTATCACACGATGGGTGTCGTCAAGTACGAGCAACTGGGCATTCCCTATAAGCTTGAGGGCGTACCTCAGATGGATACCGCGCGCATGCCCGAGCTGCGCAATGCCGTTATGGCCGGTATGAAAAAGCGCCGTGCGGAGCTCAGGTCGGCCATCGGCTAACAAGCCATTTTTGCCCCTTTATGATACCCGAGCTGTACTGGCCTAACGGCTTGGTGCTGACACGGTTGAGCCAAAATGCTGGTACCATACCGTGGATAAGCAATTTGCACGGATTTGGGGGATGGCATGGCAACCATCGCGATCATAGGCGCACTCGAAAAAGAGGTTGCGCAGATTAAGGAAGAGCTGAGTGGCACGCATGAGTCGCAGGAGGCGGGCTTGACCGTTGTGAACGGTGGGCTTTCGGGTCTGACAGTAGTCGCCACGACGGCAGGCATGGGGACCGTGAACGCCGCTGCCGCAACGCAGCATCTCATCAGCAAATACGCCCCGCAGGCCGTTGTGTTTTCGGGCATTGCGGGCGGCCTAAACCCTAAACTCCATATTAACGACGTGGTTATAGGCAAGTGCCTGCGCTATCTGGATACCGATACGGCACTCATCGCCGAGTCCGCGCCGGGGCTCGAGGAGTTTGTCTCGACACCGACGTTGGCTGATGTTGCCGCCGCCGTGCTTGCCGAGCATGGATTTGTGGATGCCTCGGCGGATGAGACTTCTGCGGAGAAGGACCCCAAGCAGTTCCTGTGTGGCACTATCGCCACGGGTGATCGCTTTGTTACGGGTGACGCCATGCGTAACGCTGCGATTGAGGCCACGCATGCCGATTGCGTCGAGATGGAGGGCGCGGCAATTGCGCACATCGCGGCCAAGAATGGTGTCGATTGCCTGGTACTGCGCGCTATCAGCGATAATTGTGACGAGGCATATGACGCGTTTTGCGAGCGCGAGTTCGATCTGGACGAGTACGCTCGCACCGCGAGCGGCATCACGCTTGACATCGTTCGTCGTATCGCCGCCGCGCAATAGCACGCCCGTTTTGTAAGAACCTACGACCAAGGAGTGTCCATGGCCGATTCAATTAACTACCAGCTTGCCAAGTTCGTCGCCAGCTACGGCAAGGTTTCGCAGATTCCCGAGTCAACCTGTCCCGAGGTGAGCTTCGTCGGCCGCTCCAACGTGGGCAAGTCCTCCATCATGAACACACTCTTTGGCCGCAAGAACCTGGTCAAGGTTTCGAGCACGCCGGGCAAGACGAGCAACATCAACTTTTTTGAGGCCGACGACGTGCATTTTGTGGACCTGCCGGGCTACGGTTTCGCCCGTCGTTCCAAGGCCGAGCGCGACCGTTGGGCAGAACTTATCGGCGACTTCTTCGACTCGGAGCGCAGCTTTAACCTGGTCGTGTCGCTGGTGGATATTCGTCACGACCCGAGCAAGCTCGACCATGACATGATCGACTACCTGCAGGGCAACGAGTTCAACTTTATCGTCTGCCTCACCAAGGCCGACAAGCTCAGCCGCACCCAGCAGGCCCGCCAGGCAGCAGCCATCAAAAAGCAACTCAACGTCCCAGCCGAGAACGTAATCATTACAAGCTCCCAGACCGGCACCGGCATCGACGAACTCAAAAAGCGCATCGCCGAGGCTTGCCTCTAGTAAGGGCTCTTGGCAGGCAATAGTTTGCATCTATCTATATCACCCCAGTGATAGTTGTTGGTACACTATCACTGGGGTGATATTTTTGTTTGGAGGTCGATATGGAGCTTTGGCACGGGTCGGAGGTTGTTGTCGAGCATCCGTCGTTGGGTAAATGCAGACAATTTAATGACTATGGGTGTGGGTTTTATTGCACGCCACATGAGGAAATGGCAATGGAGTGGGCATGTCGGACCGAGTCCGATGGTATCGCGAATCGATATGAGCTCGATATGGATGGTCTTGCGGTCTTGGACTTGGAGTCCGGGGAGTTTTCAATTCTCAATTGGCTTGCAATTTTGGCTAACAATAGGGAGTTCAATGTTTCGACACCGCTGGCGCGCGAAGGACTTCGCTATCTGCTGGATAACTGCCTGATTGATATTTCTCCCTATGACGTAATTCGAGGTTATCGCGCCGACGATTCCTACTTTTCGTTTGCAAGACAGTTCGTTAACGGCATGATCTCGCTTAGGCAACTGCAACTCATTATGCGTTTGGGCGATTTGGGCATCCAATACGCTCTTATGAGTGAGCGTGCGTTTTCAGCAATCAGATTCCGCGAATGGAGGCAGGCGTTGGGATCTGAGTATTATCCCAAGCGCTTTAAGCGAGAGCAGAACGCGCGGCGCAAGTACCTGGAAACTGTGAATGGATTCGACTCTGAGGGTGTCTACATTAGGGATTTAATGACAGGGAGGGTTGATTTAGATGATCCAAGAGTTGACGAATTGTGGACCGAGTAGAACATATCCCATCTATTACCTTGAGGATGCAATGAGCAACCTCGGCGACTGCTTTGACTATGCCGTGAACGACTATGGAGCGGAAGGGTCCGAGGTCGCTGAACTCTTTTGCCTGAGCGGCGTAGCCCGTGAGTTTGAGCGTGGCAACGCATGGGTCGTATCGGGAAAATCGGGCGTTGAGCTATTCGCGCTTATCGCCGAAAGGTCGGGCTACCAATCAAGGCCGATGCCAAATCGAACCTACCGATTCGAAAAGACACCGGAATATTGGACAGGCTGGATATTGGCATACCTTCAGTGGCGCCTAGGAGAGTCTTTCGAGGATTTGCTGCATGTCGTTCCATTTGATGCGCTGCGCAGTCTGTACTACCCTTGGCACGAAGCCTCGGAGGAACGCGTGGCTCGCCTCGTCTGCGATATGGCGAAGAAAGCGTCCAGGCAAACAAAACTTGCGTTAGCAAGAAAGAAGCTTAAGAAAACCCAACAAGACCTAGCATACGAATCGGGTGTGTCACTCCGCTCAATCCAAATGTACGAGCAGCGCCAGAGAAACATCAATGAAGCTTCGGTAACAAGCGTAAGGGCCATAGCAAAAGCCCTCCACTGCAACATCGAAGACCTCCTAGAACCAGTCTTCGAATACAAAGAAACCAGCGCAGCGTAAACCAATATATTGCCAAGGTTTGTATCTAGTAAGCGCTCCTTACCAGCAAGAGTCCCTACCAATAGATAGCGGCTTAGGCTATAGAAATAGGGGCCGATTTAACGGCCCCAAGCATCGCATAAATGGCATATACGTTTTATCAACTATTTCTTGTTTTTAACCCATTTGCAGATACGCCAAATAAGCACTCCGACGAGAATCCAAACGAGAGCGATCATAATGTCTGAGCGTGCAGGAATTGGGATCATTGAACTTCCTCAATTGATGTGAGTCTAGTTTGCATAGGTGTGGAGCGTGCTGCCTTCCATGGTCGCTTGCAACACGGCGATACCGGACGTCATCCCCATCGATTCATAGTTGAGTCGATATGTCGCCTGTTTCGAGTTCCATATAAAGGACTCGTTAGTTACCGTACAGCCGATAGTCGTATAGTTTTGTCCCCAAGCGCTGGTAATGAGCGAGTTCGCTATCTTGATCTTGAATTCGCGATAAATAAAAGGACTGTTGTAATAGATAGTCCAAGTTCCAGATGCGTTGTTGTAGTAACTGTCCCATATCAGGCTGGGTTCATTGGTTTTTTTAATTCCTATTACTGCAACGGTCCCATCCTTAAGCTTGATTTGATGAGACTGCTCGGGACCTTTCGTTAAATCAAAATCTTGGGTTGCGCCAGAAATTGCGACAGCATCGCTTTCTGCAGCATAAGCAGTCGAAGGGCTAAACGAGAAACATATCGGTAATATCAAAAGTATCGAGAGGAAAAACGAAGCTTTGAGTGTGCGTAACACTTTGACCACCTCCATACTGCGATGCCTAGTTAAATAGTAGCATAGATTAACAGTTTATTATGTAACCTAAAAAGCCCCTATCTGCCCGGCGCCCCTTCAAAGCGTGGGTCCCTGTAGACATCCTCAGCAAGGTAAACGCAGGGATGGTCGGGGTGTTCCCCTCAAAATTATTCCGCAGCGCGAAGGCCTCTCGTCTGTGGCTCCGTTGGAGCACAAGATTAAATCAGTGAATGCGACTATCCTGTCGAGGCTGCGCAGGCCCCCTTGGGGCTTCCCCTGAAAACAATCCGCAGATCGAATTGCCCCGTCGCGCGAAGCGCACGACGGGGCAATTCATGATCGAGGACGTTTTCAGGGGAAGCCCCAAGGGGGCCGGTGAGAGCAATGAGGCAGGGCGCTACAGGTATTCGATCTGGGCGCCTTCCGTGTCGCACGTCAGAATGTGCGTGTCGCACTTGGGGAACTGCTCGCGCAGCTTGACCTGCAGGAACTTCGCCACGATGGTGTCGTCAGTCACGGCCATGAGGGTCGAGCCGGAGCCACTGATCCAGATGGTCTTGGCGCCTCCGTTAAGGCAGGTGTCGCGCACTGCGTTGTAGTCGGGGATGAGGCGGCGGCGATAGGGCTCCTGGATGCGGTCGTCGTTGGCGGCGGCAATCAGGTCAAGGTCGCCGGTCTCCAGGCCGCGCGTCATGCCGGCGATGCGGCCCATTTGCCATACGGCGGTGGAGAGTGGAATCTCCTGCGGCACGACCTTGCGCGCCTCGCTCGTATGTACCTCGTAGGGCGGAATCACGGTAATAAAACGCAAGCGATCGCTCACCTCGTAGCGCAGACATTGGGGGAGCGAATCGGTCGGCGTAAAGGAGCAGACGGCGCCGCCCAGGATAGCGGGGGCGACGTTATCGGGATGGCCCTCGACTTCGGTGGCGATGCGGACGAGCTCGGCACGGTCGACGGTGTGGCCCGTCAGTGCGGCGGCTGCCATGATGCCGGCGACGACGCAGGTGGAGCTGGAGCCCAGGCCGCGGGCGACGGGCACGTCGGTCTGGATGTCGATGGCAACGGGGAAGGCCGGCTCGCCCCATGCGGCCAGCGCATCGACAAAGCTCACATAGACCAGGTTATTCTCGTTTTGGAACTCCTTGGGGCAGCCCGTGATGGTGAGCTTGTCGGCGCGCTCGAAGGTGAAGTGAGAGTAGAGGCTGACGGCCATGCCGAGGGTGTCGTAGCCGATGCCTAGGTTGGCGCTTGTTGCTGGGACGGTGATTTTGATCATGTGAGTCCTCCTGGCGTGCCTGGCTGTTTAGTTCGCTGCTCGGGCAGTCCTGCGCAAGACGGAAAGCACATTAAGTGCTTTCCTTTGCGTGCGGAACTCGCGACGAACTAAACAGCCAGGCACGCTGTGCGCGTTCGTCACCATCCCGGGGGTTATCTGATGAAAGAAAGTGCGCCGGCTTTCGCCGGCGCCTTATAAGGGGTTTTAGTTGGAAGCCATCTTTTTTGCTGCAGACTCTACGTAGTTGGCCATGTCGGCTACGTCGCAGACGTCTTCGAAGCGGACGGGTTTGGATTCGAGTTCGGCGAGCTGGGTCGGGGCGACCGTGTTGGTGGCCTGCTCGAGCACACGCATAGCCTCAAAATCATCCTCGGGAACGTCGAGGCCCAGGGCGTCGCAGCAGGCGCGCGGGAACTTGTAGGGGCTTGCGGTCGAAAGCAGCACGCGGGCCTTGGCACCCTCGGCGGGAGCGACCTGCTCAAAGACGTGATAGCCGCAGGCGGTGTGCGGGTCGATCACGTAGCCGTTCGCATCCCAGCAGCTCTTGATGGCAGCGCGGACCTCGTCCTCGCTGGCCCAACCGCAGCCAAAGACGCTCTGAATCTTGGCCAGCAGGTCGGCGGGAATTTCGTAGCGACCAGTCTGTGCCAGCTGCTCCATAAGGCCGGCAACGAGTTCGCAGTCGCCATCGGACAGGAAGTAGAGCATGCGCTCGAGGTTGGAGCTGATGAGGATGTCCATCGACGGCGAGATGGTCGTGAAGAACGGGCGGTTACGGTCGTAAACGCCGGTGGTCAGGAAGTCGGCAAGCACGTTGTTCTTGTCGCTCGCCACGACGAGCTTGGCGACGGGCAGACCCATGCGCTTGGCGTAGTAGCCGGCCAGGATATCGCCAAAGTTGCCGGTCGGTACGCAGAACTCCACGGCGTCGCCGGCCTCGATGGCGCCGGCGCGCAGCAGCTGCGCATAGGCGGCAAAGTAGTAGACGACCTGCGGTACCAGGCGGCCGACGTTGATGGAGTTGGCGCTCGAAAGCACCGTGCCGGCGGCCTCCAGACGCTCGGCAAGCTCCTTATCGGCAAAGATGCGCTTGACGGCGCTCTGGGCGTCGTCAAAGTTGCCGCGGATACCGCAGACGGCGACGTTGTCGCCCTCCTGCGTGGACATCTGCAGGTTCTGGACGCGGCTGACCTTGCCCTCGGGATAAAAGACGGTGATGCCCGTGCCCGGAGCGTCGGCAAAACCGGCGAGCGCGGCCTTGCCCGTGTCGCCCGACGTGGCGGTGACGATCATGATGCGCTCAGCGCCGCCGTCCTTGGCAGAGGTGCGGGCCATGAGGCGGGGGAGCATCTGCAGGGCGACGTCCTTGAAGGCGCTTGTGGGGCCGCCAAAGAGCTCCATCACATAGGTCTGAGGGGCGTCGGCGCCCGGTGCGGCGTCGAGTTTGACGAGCGGCGTGACCTCTTCGCTCGCGAACGTGCCGCGGTATGCCTCGTCGACACACGCCGAAATTTCTTCGGCCGTGTAATCATTCAGTAACATTCCCAACACATCTTGAGCGATTTCAAAGTACGATTTATCTGCAAGCGAGCTGATATCGACCTGCTGGGTGCCGAGCTCGTCCGAGACAAACAAACCCCCGTCGGGAGCGATGCCGGTACGGATTGCCACCTTACTTGAGCACGATAAAGTGCGTCCTCGTGTACTATGATAAGTTCCCATATAACACTGCTCCTCGGATGCCTTGGTCCCAATCGGTGAAACCATGGTATCAGAGCGCGCAAAATAGGTTTGCAGAGGCTTTTTAGAAAGGTAACCTCAAGCCCATGATTAAGATTGCCAAGTTTGGCGGCTCGTCGGTCGCCGACGCCGAACACTTCAAAAAGATTAAGGCCATCGTCGACGCCGACCCTGCCCGCCGTTTTGTGGTGGTTTCCGCCTGCGGCCGCCGCTTTAAGGGCGACACCAAGGTGACCGACCTGCTCTACCTGGTTAACGCGCACGTTAAGTATCACGTGTCGTGCGAGGAGCTACTCGAGGACATTGGCCAGCGCTATTTTGATATCGCTGACGAGCTGGAGCTCACCTATCCCATCCGCGAGGAGTTTGCGGCCTTTGCCGAGCGCGCCCGCTCAGGCGGCTACTCCACCGAGGAGCTTGTGAGCCGCGGCGAGTACTTTACCGCTCGCCTGATGGCCGAGTACCTGGGCCTGCCGTTCCTGGACGCCGCGACGGTCGTTGCGTTCCATCACGACGGTACGCTCAGCATGAATCGTACCTCCGAGCTGGTGCAGGAGTACGGTCAGCAGGGCGGCTTTGTTATGCCCGGTTTCTACGGCGCGACGCGTGAGGGCCAGATCAAGCTGCTCGACCGTGGCGGCGGCGATATTTCCGGCTCGATTCTGGCCAAGTGCCTGGGCGCCGATCTGTACGAGAACTGGACCGACGTCTCGGGCTTCTATTCTGCCGATCCGCGTATTGTTCCCGAGGCTCAGCCCATTGCGCGCGTTACCTACGAGGAGCTGCGCGAGCTTTCGTACATGGGTGCAAGCGTCCTGCACGAGGAGGCCGTGTTCCCCGTGCGCGAGGCGGGTATTCCGCTGGTCATCAAGAACACCAATGCGCCGCAGGACCCCGGCACCATCATTAGCGAGACGGCTGATGAGGGTGAGGCAGAGCCCATCATTACCGGCGTGACCGGCAAGCGCGGTTTTGTCGCCATCAACGTCGCCCGCGACCGCACCAAGCCCCGCGTCGGCTTTATGCGCCGCGCGCTTTCGGTCTTCGAGCGTTATGACGTTTCCGTCGAGCACATGCCCACCGGTGTCGACCGCTTTGGCGCCGTGGTGCAGGAGCAGGACGTTCACGATTCGCTGTACTCGCTCGTGGGCGACATTCAGCAGGAGGTCGAGCCGCTCGAGATTGAGGTTGTCGAGGGCCTGGCGCTTATCGCGACCGTCGGCCGTAACCTGCGCGGTCGCGCCGGCATCTCTGGCCACCTGTTTGGCATGCTTGGCCAGGCCGGCGTGAGCGTGCGCATGATTTCGCAGAGCTGCGACGAGATCAACATCATTATCGGTGTCGAGGAGAAGGACTTCGACTTGGCGATTCGGACCATTTACCGTGCCTTCTCCGATGAGAACGGCATTGTGAAGGTCTCCGATTTGGAGGCTTCCACGCCGGTCGATCCCGCTCTGGCCGCGCTCCGCAAGTAGCTGCCATCCCGGTGATTTTTTGGGACATGTCTCATAAATCTACGGCGGGGCGTTTCGTTTCGGTTTCGTTTCGACGGGGCGGGTTTCGTGTCCGCCCCGTTTTTGTATACACTGGCAACAATAATCGGCCTGCTCGGCGTGCGGGCAAAAGCCATAACCTTTAAAGGGGGAAGCATGAAACAGTACACGGTTGCTATTTTGGGCGCGACGGGAGCCGTGGGCACCCAGATGCTCGAGTGCCTCAACGAGCAGGAGTTTCCGGTTGGCAAGCTCAAGCTGTTGGCGAGTGCACGCTCCGCGGGCAAGACCGTTGAGTTCCGCGGCGAGCAGATCGTGATCGAAGAGGCTTGCCCCGAGGCCTTTGAGGGCTGTGATATTGTGCTCGGAGCCGCCGGCGACGATATCGCGAAGGAGCTACTGCCCGAGGCCGTCAAGCGCGGCGCTGTCGTGGTCGACAACAGCCATGCCTTCCGCATGGATCCCGAGGTTCCGCTGGTCTTGCCCGAGATCAATGCCGACGATATCAAGTGGCATCACGGCCTTATCGCCAATCCCAACTGCGCGACCATCATCGGCCTGGTTCCCACCTGGCCGCTGCACCAGCTCGCCGGCGTGAAGCGTATGATCGTCTCGACGTATCAGGCGGCTTCGGGTGCCGGCGCTCCCGGTATGGCCGAGCTCGAGGCCCAGCTGGCCGCCCTGGGTCGTGGCGAGGAGATTCCCGAGCCGCGCGCCTTTGCCGCTCAGCTGGCGAGCAACCTGATTCCGCAGATCGGCGGCGTCAAGGAAGAGGGCTTTACCTCCGAGGAGATGAAGCTGCAGAACGAGGGCCGCAAGATTATGCACCTGCCCGAGCTGCGCGTGAACTGCACCTGCGTGCGCGTGCCCGTGCTGCGTTCGCACTCCGAGAGCATTACGCTCGAGTTCGAGCGCGACATTACGGTCGAGGAGGCCCGCGCTGCGCTTGCTGCCGCTCCGAGCGTCAAGCTGGTTGACGACATGAGCGCCGAGGATGCGCACGATCGCTTCCCCATGCCGATGGATACGTCCGACCAGGACCTGATTTGGGTCGGTCGCGTGCGCCGCGACATCTCGAACCCCGAGGCCGCGCGCGGTATCACCTTTTGGTGCTGCGGCGACCAAATCCGTAAGGGCGCGGCAACCAACGCCGTTCAGATCGCTAAGCTGCTCTGCGAGTAAGTTGACCTGTCCGGCGGGGGCCGGACTTAGTTTTCAGAACGTCCTCGACCATGTGTGGCGCCTTGTCCTGCTCCTTCGGAGCCG
>CABSNA010000011.1 GCA_902478865.1 uncultured Collinsella sp. | reverse complement strand
TCCGAGCACCTGAAGGAGCGCGGCTGCGAGGTCGTGAACTTTGGCACCGACACCTCCGAGAGCTTCGATTACCCCATCGCCGGCTACAAGGTGGGTAAGGCCGTGGCCAACGGTGACGTCGACCTGGGCATCCTCATCTGTGGCACCGGCGTCGGGATTAGTCTGGCTGCCAACAAGGTCGAGGGCGTACGCGCCGTTGTGTGCTCCGAGCCCTTCAGCGCCAAGCTCTCCCGCATGCACAACAATACCAACGTGCTCGCCTTTGGCGCCCGCGTCGTGGGCTCCGAGCTCGCCAAGATGATTGTCGACGAGTGGCTCGACGCCGAGTTTGAGGGTGGTCGTCACGAGCGCCGCGTTAACCTCCTCAACGAGATCGATCACACGCGCGGCCTTAAGATCGTCGACGAAGCCTAAACTATTCAGTGCCACAAGCTAACAGCAGGGGCCCGCTCGGAACACATGTCCGAGCGGGCCCCTTCATAGATTTTGGAATAAAAGAGCGCCGCGGATGGAGTTCCGCGGCGCCCTAGCCACACGCTAACAGCTTTAAGGAGTCAAAGCTGGTTTAGCCAAAGAAGCGCTTGATCTCAATCTCGGCGTTCTCCAGGCAGTCGGAGCCGTGGATCACGTTGGCGTTGACATCGACGGCAAAGTCGCCGCGGATGGTACCGGGAGCAGCGTCAAGCGGATTAGTAGCGCCCATGAGGGTGCGCATCTTAGCAACAGCGGAGAGACCGGAAACGACCATCTTGACGACCGGACCGCTCGTCATAAAGTCACAGAGACCGCCAAAGAAGGGCTTGTCGGCCAGATGGGCGTAGTGCTCCTCGACGGTAGCGCGCTCGAGCGTGGTCATCTCCATGCGCTCGATGACAAGGCCGCTGCGCTCAATGCGAGCAACGATCTCGCCGATCTTGCGGTCGCGCACGGCGTCGGGCTTAATCATGATGAAGGTCTTCTCGATAGCCATAAGGTAGCCTTTCAAGTAGGTTCGCGCGTGCCCAAGTCCCATTCCGGCACCCGCCTGGACTGCATCGTAACAGAGTTTTAGCTGCAGTTAAACAAAAAGCTGTTTATTGAAACGTTGCAATTTATTAAAGCGCTCCATATGTGTCACTTCTGTTTCGAGCCCGATTAGAGTACCATCCGACCGCGCATCAACCGCACCGAACCGAGCGGACGGTCGGTTGCCGTCCGCGAACGTAACCCCTTCACAACCTGCCCAAAGGTCCTACAGAAGTTCTCGACAAGCCCCTCCCCCATAGCAACAAAATACGGGCGTCCGCATCAGCAGACACCCGTAAAAGCAAAAAACGATTCCTCAATAAATGGCAAAAACGGCTTCGGCCAAACCCTTACTTTATCCCGTGGCCCATCTCGACGACCTTGGTTAGCGATCCAAACACGCCTTCGTCGACCACGAGCTGCGCCTCGGCACGCTGCAGCTGCACGGCAACGGCGGCAGGGGCGGTACCGCCCTCGGTCGTGCGTGCAGCGACAATCGACGGGATGTCGAGCGCCTCGGTAATGTCGCGCTCAAAGAGCGGGCTTGCCTCCTGGAACACCTCAAACGGCAGGTCCTCAAGATTGCAGCCGCGCTTCTCACACATCAGAACCAGATGCCCCACCACGGCATGTGCCTCGCGGAACGGCAGACCACGCTTAGCCAGGTAATCGGCAACATCGGTGGCGGCAAGGTGACCCACGCCGCACTCGCGCGCCATGGCATCCTCGTTGACGGTCCAAGTCGAAATCATACCGGCCATAACCGACAGGCACTGCATGAGCGTATGGGCGGTATCGAGCGCGCCCTCCTTGTCCTCCTGCAAGTCCTTGTTATAAGCAAGCGGCAGGCCCTTCATGGTCACGAGCAGCTGCACCAGGTTGCCATACACACGGCCGCTCTTGCCGCGGATAAGCTCGGCAAAGTCGGGATTCTTCTTCTGCGGCATGATGGACGAGCCGGTGGAGTAGGAGTCTGAAAGCGTGATAAAGCCAAATTCGGAGCTCGACCACAGCACGATCTCCTCGGAAAGACGCGACAGGTGCATCGCCATGACGGAGCCGGCGTAATGCAGATCGAGCAGGAAATCGCGGTCGGAAACCGCATCGAGCGAGTTGGGAATCACACCCGCAAAGCCAAGTTCGGCAGCCGTCATCTGACGATCGAGCGGATAGCTCGTACCGGCAAGCGCGGCAGCACCCAGCGGGCAGTTGTCGGCGGCATCAAAGGCGGCCTTCAGGCGCGTAAAGTCGCGCGCGAACATCCAGGAATACGCCAGCAGATGATGCGACAGCAGCACGGGCTGAGCGTGCTGCATGTGCGTGTAGCCCGGCAGAATCACCTTGTCGTACTTCTTGGCCGCATCCACCAGCACATGGCGCAGCTCAAGATTGGCCTCCATGAGCTCCTTGGCCAGCGCCTTGACGCCCAGTCGCGTATCGGTCGCCACCTGGTCGTTGCGCGAACGCCCAGTATGCAAGCGCTTGCCAGCCTCGCCGATGCGACGCGTCAGCTCGCTCTCGATGGACATATGAATGTCTTCGTCGTTGATGTCGAAGGTAAAGTTGCCGGCATCGATATCCTGTTCGATTCCGGTCAGGCCCTCGGCAATCGCGCGCTCGTCCTCGGCACTGATGATGCCCTGGGCCGCCAGCATTTTGGCATGCGCCTTAGAGCCGGCGATATCCTGCTTATAGAGATGTTTGTCGACCGGCAGCGACGCGCCAAACTCCTGCGTGACCTCGGCCACGCCTGCCTCAAAACGACCGCCCCAAAGAGCCATGGAACCGTCCCCTTTCTCCAAATACCAAAACAAGCGCCCAAAGCAATGCGCCATATCGCTAAAGCGATTTTTCAACCGTTAGTTTTACACATTCCCCACCGTGTGCGGAGCCATGTAGCTAATTTGCAAAGAAGTGACGCGCCATGCACTTGGCGCCCAACGTCTCCCTCCGGATGTTGCCCTGCGAACCATCGATCCAGGCCTTCAGGCTCATAGGGACGTCCTCGACCCTTGCAGCGTCGAACTCGGGCGCGAGGGCAAGTAAAGCATGCGCGATAGCATTGAACATAATGGATACTCCTCATATATATAGGCGCAGAGTCGCCAAATTGATAGAAGGAGCCCCGCCGGACAACCCCGGCGGGGCTCGGACTCAGCCGCAGACGCGGCATCATATATGCGGGCGGAACGTAGGGGCCACCGATGTTAAGAAGTGTCAGCAAGCATAACGAAAGGTAGGGACCCCGTGCGCCCGTTATGTATCACGCGGATGGGCCGCGCGGATACCAAGGGAAGGAGGCGCTAGGCCTGGGCGGCAGCAGAGCTGGGGCCCTGGACCTTTGCCCACGTCTTGAGCGACAGCGTATCGATCTCGATAAAACCGGCACCGGCCTTCTCGTCAAACGTGGTGTCGCGGTCGTAGGTAGCCAGACCGTAGTCGTAGAGGCTGAAGGGGCTCTTGCGGCCGACGACATGGCAGTTGCCCTTAAAGAACTTCAGACGGACAGTGCCGGTCACGAACTTCTGGGTATCGGCCATAAAGGCATCGAGCGCGTTTTTGAGCGGGCTGTACCACTGGCCGTTGTACACGGCGGTGGCCCAATCCTGCTCGAGCTTGATCTTGGTCTTGAGCAAATCGCCCTCGACGCAGATGTCCTCGAGCGCCTTGTGGGCGGTGATGAGCGTCAGGGCTCCGGGAACCTCATAGCACTCACGGCTCTTGAGGCCCACCAGACGATCCTCGACCAGATCGAGGCGACCAAAGCCATTGTCGCCGGAGATCTTGTTGAGGGCGATGACGATCTCGGAGAGCTTCATCTTCTTGCCGTCGACGGCGACGGGCTTGCCGGCCTCAAACTCAATCTCGGTGTAGGTCGGGGTGTCCGGCGTGTCCTCGGGGTTCTTGGTCATAACCCAAGCGTCGTCGAGCGGCTCGTTCCAGGGATCCTCCAGGTGACCGCACTCAATGGCACGACCCCACAGGTTGTCGTCGATGGAGTAGGGGTTATCGTTGGCACCCTCGGGAACCGGCACGTTGTGGGCGTGGGCATAGGCGACCTCGTCGGGACGGCACTTCAGATCCCACTCGCGCACCGGGGCGATAACCTTGAGCTCAGGGTCGAGGGCCTTGACGGCAGCCTCAAAACGAACCTGGTCGTTACCCTTGCCGGTGCAGCCGTGGGCGACGTAGGTCGCGCCAAACTCGTGAGCGACCTCGACGAGCTTCTTGGCAAGCAGCGGACGAGACAGGGCGGAGAGCAGCGGGTACTTGTTCTCGTACATGGAGTTGGCGGCGATGGCCTTAGTCAGGAACTCATCGGAGAACTCGTCGCGCAGGTCGAGCACCTGGCAATCGAGAACGCCCAGGTCGAGCGCCTTCTGCTTCTTGGCATCCAGTCCGGTCTCTTCCTGGCCCACGTTGCCGCAGACACAAACGACATCGAGATTCTTCTCGTCCTGGAGCCATTTGACACATACGGATGTATCAAGACCACCGGAATATGCGAGAACGACTTTTTCCTTGCTCATGGCTGTTTCCTTTCGCCCTTGGTAGCTAGTTAGAACATCGGTCAGTTGCAAGTCATTTCAAGGTCATATACCGTGCAATATCAGGTTAAATAGCAAAAATCAGCACATACATGCCCTAGAAACATGCAGCAATGTCGTGCTAAAACCCAACGACCTCAAAATGACTCTGTTGAGGCAATTCGCCCCATGCGGACAGAGACGATTGTTATCGTCGTCGGGAAATTGCGCGCTGGCGTCGGATGGCATTGTCTGCAGTAGTGATGATCTTTACGAACTGCATCTGCCTCTCCTTTCACCTATCGCCGGGCGCAATTCAAATATCGTAAACGGTACCTTTTTCTCGGTAAGCGGCTATTTTGCCGTCTCCGTTTTCGATGTTCGCTATATTACGATAAAGTGCCCGCTGCACAAGCGGCAAATTCAAATTTCTGAAAAGTTTTTTCATTAGTTTGTGAAATGCAGTGCAAATACGCTGCGTTCCTGCGAAAATACGCCTGACTACGAGTTGATGGTTATAACATCTGAAACAATTTCGAAACGAAAGGCTCGCTTTTATGCAAACTTACGAATCGGACGCCAATATCGGAAACATTAAGCTCATCGCCGTCGACATGGACAAAACGCTGCTGACCGACGAGCGCGTGCTGCCGCAAGGCCTCGACGAGCGCCTGGACAAGCTCGCCGAAGCCGGCATCGTATTCTGCCCCGCTAGCGGACGTCCAGCCCCCAAGCTCGAGGAGATGTTCGAGGGCATCAAGAACCGCCTCGCCTTTTGTCCCGACAACGGAGCCTGCGTCATCTATCGCGGCAACTATATCTATAAGAGTAATATTGACGTGGAGCTGTACCAGCAGGTCTTGAGCCGTGCCTCGGAGGATCCTCGCGCCGTTCCCGTCCTGTGCTGCTTCGACGAGTTTTACGTGCTTGCCCGCGACCATCAATACCACGACGAGATCAGCGTCTACTACAACACAATCAACTACGTCGACAGCTTTGAGGGCATTGATTTCGAGTCCAACAAGATTTCGGTCTTCTTCCCCGGCTACGACGCCGAGCCCGCTTTCCGCGAGACCTATAGCCCCGAGTTCTCGGACAAGCTCTACGTCACCAACGCCGGGCGCGAGTGGATCGACTTTATGAACCTGGGTGTCGACAAGGGCGCCGGCGTCGCGCATCTTTGCGAGCACCTGGGCATCGATATCGCCGATGCCGCCGCCGTGGGCGACACCTACAACGACATCCCCATGCTGGAGCGCGTCGGCCACAGCTTTATCGTGGACAACGCCGAGGAGCATATGAACGCGCATGCTAAGTGGCGCATTCCGAGCAACAACGACGGGGGCGTACTGACACTCATCGACGCCATCTTGGCGGCTCGTTAATCTATCTCGTCGCCATGCCCGGGGCCGGCCGTTTGATTTTTGCTCGGTCAGGTCCTGGGCTCGCTCGAAGGCCACATTAAGTGGCCTTCGGCTCGTGCGGAATCTACAAAAATCAAACGGCCGGCCCCGGGCATGGCTACGTTAACTCGCTTGCCTAGATGGTGTCTTGGCGTCTAGATACTTAGCTGAATAATTATGGATGAAGGGAGTTCCTTGCTGAAAGGGACTCCCTTCTGGTTTGGCTGCTTTGGATCTGTGGCTGCTTCCCTATTTGGCGTCGGCCCAGGTTATGCCGGTGCTGGCTTCGGCGATTAGGGGTACGCGTAGGTCTACGACGTGCTCCATGACGTCACGGACCATGGCGGTGAGGCGCTCGACTTCGTCGACGGGGCACTCAAAGTCCAGTTCGTCGTGTACCTGCAGGATCATGTGGGCGGCAAAGCCCTCTTCTTCCAAGCGGCGGCTTACGCGGGCCATGGCGATCTTGATGATGTCGGCCGCGGTGCCCTGCATGGGGTGGTTCATGGCCGTGCGTTCGCCAAAGCCGCGAAGCTGCGGATTTTTGGCCTTGAGCTCGGGAATATGGCGTCTGCGGCCGTACATGGTCTCGGCGTAGCCCGTCTGCTTAGCACGCGCCACCACGTTGTCGAGGAACGTGCGCACGCCCGGATAGGCCTCGTAGTAGCGGTCGATCATGTCGCGCGCCTCGGCCATCGAGATATGCAGCGACTGCGACAGACCGTAGGCCTGCTGGCCGTACACGATGCCAAAGTTCACGGCCTTGGCGCGGCTGCGCAGGTCGGGTGTCACCTCGGACACCGGCACGCCAAATACACGCGCGGCCGTCTCGGCATGGAAGTCCTCGCCCTCGTTAAAGGCACGTACCAGATGTTCATCACCCGAAAGATGCGCGAGCAGGCGCAGCTCGATCTGCGAGTAGTCCACCGCCAAAAAGACGCTGCCCTCGCCTGCCGAAAACGCCGTCTTGACGGTACGCCCCAGCTCCGAGCGAGTCGGAATGTTTTGCAGATTGGGGTCGCTCGAAGACAAACGTCCCGTCGCGGTGATGGTCTGGTTGTACGTGGTGTGCACACGACCGTCACCACGGCGCAGCGGACCTAGCGTGTCCAGATAGGTCGACTTAATCTTGGACTTCTCACGCCAGTCCAAAATCAGGCGCACGATCTCGTGGTCGCGGGCAAGATCGCTCAACACCTTAGCATTGGTCGAATAATAGCCGCGCTTAGTCTTCTTGAGGCCCTTGGTCGGAAGCCCCATCACATCAAAGAGTACGTGCGACAGCTGCATGGGGCTGCCAATATTAAAGGTCTCGTCACCGGCAAGGTCGCGAATGCTTCGCTCGACCTCGGTGATCTGGGTCGCCAGGCCCTCGGACAGGCTGTGCAGGCGATCGGGATCCACGAGCATGCCCGCGCGCTCCATCTTGGCAAGTACCGGCACGAGCGGCATCTCGATGCCATCAAACACGTTGGCGGCGTTCTCGAGGGCCATGCGGTCGCGCAGCGGTGCGACCAGCACCAGCGTCAAGGCCGCCGTGCGAGCGGCAGGCGCCGGAGCGTCCTCACCAGCACCCTCTGCGCCGCGCGCCGCAGGCAGCGCCATCTGCAGATAGGTATCGGCAAGATATGCCTCATCGAACTCGGAGCGATCGGAATCCAACAGGTAGGCGGCAACAACGGTATCGAAGATGCGCGTGGAATCGACTGCCAGCGGATCCATGAGCTCGGGCTCAGAGGAATCGATAGGCGAAAGCTCGTGCAGCAGCGCCTTCATATCCGGGCTCGCCACGCGGCCCTCCATAAACAGGCGCGCGAGCACGCCGGCAATCACGCCGTGGGCGAAGTTAAAGCCCTCAACCTCAACCGCCGCATCGCTGTCGCCCTCCTCGAGCGCGAACAGGCCCTTGGACGTCGCCAGCCACAGCGTGCGCGTCAGCCCAAAGAGCGCGCCCTCTTCCTTGTCGTCGTCCACCACGGCGGCGACCCACTCGCCGGCATCAACCGCGCGGGAAACCTCAGCCGCAACGGCACCAAGCGCCTCAGCATCGCCGGCGGTTGCGCGAACTATCGCAGGTATCTCAAACACACTGGAGGCAGCAGCAGCCCCGCCCTCGCCGCCGATCAGCGCCAAGAAACGGTTCTGCATAGCGGTGATACCAAGCGTACCCAGCGCCGCGGAAACCTCATCGGCAGAAAACGCCGGGAAGGACGTCGACTCAAAATCGAGCTCAACGGGCGCATCGGTGCGGATGGTCGCCACCTTACGGCTCAGCAGCGCGTCGTCGATGTGTGCGCGCAGGTTTTCGCCCATCTTGCCCTTGACCTCATCGGCGTGTGCGATGACCTCGTCCAGGCTACCGTACTGCGCAATGAGCGCGCTCGCCTTTTTGGGGCCGATGCCCGGCACGCCGGGGATGTTATCGGACGTGTCGCCCTTCAGACCATAAAAGTCGGGCACGAGCGCCGGCGTGATGCCGTGATACAGATCGTCCACGCTCTCGGGCGTCATGATCGCCACGTCGGACAGGCCCTTGCGGGTCGAGACCACGTTGACGTGCTCGGTCACGAGCTGATACATATCGCGATCACCGGTCACCAGCAGCATGTCACAGCCGGCCTGCTCGCCCAGACGCGCCATAGTGCCCAGGATGTCATCGCCTTCCCAGCCCTCGGACTGCAAAATCGGCACGTTGAGCGCGGCGAGCAGCTCCTTAATCATGGGAAACTGTGCGTGCAGATCGGGGTCCATGGGCGGGCGTTGGGCCTTGTACTGCGGCAGCATCTCCATGCGCACGCGCGGCTTGCCCTTGTCAAACGCCACGACAACGCCGTCGGGATTAAAGGCGTCAATCATCTTGAGGAACATGTTCAGGAAGCCAAAGATCGCGTTGGTGGGACGACCGTCCGGCGCGTTCATGGTGGGCGGCACGGCGTGGAAGGCGCGGTGCATGAGCGAGTTGCCGTCGATGACGGCAAAGGTACGGCGCTTGTCAGACATATTGAATACCTCGCTTTGGGCTGGGCACGGTTTGCTCACACCAGTTTACACGCTCCCCGCCCCACGGCCACCGCACATCAAGCTCCCCCGCCACCGTGAGCCCGCGCGTGATACGATGGCTCACGGTACATCAACCAGCACGATCGATCCGAAAGGAGCCTGCGTCATGGAGCGTCCCTGCGCATGGAAAAAGTACACGCCACAGCAGATCGAGGAGCTCGAGGAGCTTTGCCGCGGCTATAAGCAGTTTTTGAGTGAGAACAAGACCGAGCGCCTGTGCGTCAAGACCGGTATCAAGATGGCCGAGGAGGCGGGCTACGTCAATCTAGAGACCGTGATCGCCGAGGGCCGCGCGCTCAAGGCCGGCGACAAGGTGTACGCCGCCAATCACGGCAAGGACCTCATGCTCGTCAACCTGGGCACCGCCCCGCTCGAGCAGGGCTTTAACATCCTGGGCGCCCACGTGGACTCACCGCGCCTGGACCTTAAGCAGAACCCCGCTTTCGAGGCCGGCGACATGGCTTATCTCGACACGCACTACTATGGCGGCGTCAAGAGCTACCACTGGGTCGCTTCCCCGCTCGCGCTCGTAGGCGTCATCTGCAAAAAGGACGGCACCACCGTCGACATTAACATCGGCGACAAGGCAGACGACCCGGTCTTTACCATCTCCGACCTGCTGATCCACCTCTCGAGCGAGCAGATGGCCAAGCCCGCCAAGGACGCCGTCGACGCCGAGATCCTCGACGTGATCGTGGGCGGCCGCCCCGTCAAGTTTGACGAGGACGACAAGGACGCCCCCAAGGAGCCCGTCAAGCAGATGTTCCTGGACATCCTCAAGGAGCAGTACGACGTCGAGGAGGAGGACTTCCTCTCTGCCGAGATCGAGGTCGTGCCCGCCGGCCCGGCCCGCGACATGGGCCTCGACCGCTCCATGATTCTGGGCTATGGCCACGACGACCGTGTCTGCGCCTATCCGTCCATGCTCGCCCAGATCAACGTCGCCAACGTGGAGCGCACGAGCATCACACTCATCGTCGACAAGGAGGAAATCGGTTCCGTGGGTGCCACCGGCATGACGAGCCGCTTCTTCGAGAACACCGTCGCCGAGATCATGACGCTCGCCGGCGAGGACAGCCCGCTGGCCCTGCGCCGCGCGCTCGCCCGCAGCCGCATGCTTTCCTCTGACGTGTCCGCCGGCTTCGACCCGGGCTATGCCGCCAAGTTCGAGACCAAGAACGCCGCCTTTATGGGTCGCGGCCTGTGCTTTAACAAGTACACGGGTAGCCGCGGCAAGGGCGGCTCCAACGACGCCGACGCCGAGTATGTGGCCCTCATTCGCGACATCATGGACAAGGCAGGCGTGGACTTCCAGACCTGTGAGCTCGGTCGTGTCAACGCGGGCGGCGGCGGCACCATCGCCTACATCATGGCCAAGTACGGCATGAACGTCATCGACTCCGGCGTTGCCGTCCTGTCCATGCACGCCCTGTGGGAGGTCGCCAACAAGGCCGATATCTACGAGGCATATCGCGGCTACAAGGCCTTCATCGAGCGAGCCTAACCAACCCTTCATCAGTTGCGGTGAAATACGGACTAAACTGGCCCATAAACGGCCAAAACAGACCGTATTCCACCGCAACTTCCTTTTTGGCAGAGGAGAGTTCATGCTCCAGGTCATCGTTTCACCCGCCAAGCAAATGCGCGCGGCACAAGATGCTTTTGAAGTTCAGGGGATTCCGCCCTTTGCGTGCGAGACCGCCCAGCTGCACCATGCGCTCTTGGACATCGAACGAACCGAAGGCGACAGCGGCCTACAAGCTCTGTGGAACGTCAGCGACAAGCTACTGGCCCCTTGTCTCGACATTTTGCATGAGTTCGAGCCCATCTTGGGAAACGGCGATCTTGCCGATTCCGGTATCGCCCGTCACCTCTCCCCTGCCGTCATGTCCTATCACGGCATTCAGTACCAGAGCATGGCACCCGAGGTAATGGATGCCGAACAGCTCGCCTGGCTGCAAAGCCACCTGTGGATCCTCTCCGGCCTCTACGGGTGCGTTCGTCCCTTTCATGCCGTTGAACCGTATCGGCTGGAGATGGGCGCGAAGCTTGCCGTCGACGATGCCCGAGACCTCTACGCGTTTTGGGGCGACAAGCTCGCACGGACCATCGCTCCGGCAGGCTCCAACGCTACGATCGTCAACCTCGCCAGCGTAGAGTATGCCAAAGCCGTTCTGCCCCACCTCGCGGACGACGCCACGGCCGTCACATGCCTCTTTGGCGAGGGTATCCGCAACGGGAAGCCCATCCAACGGTCGACCGCCAGCAAAAAGGCGCGCGGCTCCATGGTGCGGTGGATGGCAGAAAACAAGCTCGAAGATGCAAGCGAACTTACCGCATTCAACATCGGCTATCGGCACATCCCCGAGCTTTCAGACAAAAACACCCTGGTTTTCATGAACGCGCAGGCACAATAGGCCCGCCGTTTCCAAACACCCCGTTACTCCGCCAAGCCATCGGCCTTTGCAATCTCGCTCGTCGAGCCATCTTGGTAGGTAACCTTAACGTGCTCTACGTCGGATACCGTAACGCCCGACGGAGGTTCCAGGCGCCATTCCGTCAGCGCGATATCCATCGTCGTGGGCACATCCCCTTGATCTTTGAGCTTCACCGTCAACGTTTTGAACGTCGCATCATACGTCACGCGTTCGATTTCCTCACCAGGAATAGACCCACCACTCAGCTGCAACTGCACAAACTCATCGCACGGGTACCAATAATCGCCCGGAACGGCGAGCGTATTGGCATTACCGCCAGTACTCCTCACCGTCATAATCGGTAGGCTATCATCAGCCTCGAACTCCCATGCAGCGCCGCCGCGACCACCAAACGTCCAGATACAAAAGGCAATCACCAGCACGGCAAGCACCGCAAAACCGATCGCGACAAGGCCATGGTGCGCACGGCTTTCCTCGGCCGATACATCCCATTGCGTCTCTCGATATAGATGCTTGTCCTCCATGTTCGCCTCCTCACAGGCACGCTCGTTAGGCCAATCGTACCCATTCGAGCTATACTTGAGCCCATTACATAAACGGGGGGCTTGCAGGACAAGACGGCAGGCTGAGATTGGGCGCGCCCGCCCTGACCCGCAAACCTGATATGGGTAATGCCAACGAAGGGAGCCGTGCCAATGAGCACACAGACCGAGCCCAAGCTCGTCACGCAAATCGACTTCGCCCGCGCCGGGCAGATCACACCGCAGATGAAGGAGGTCGCCGAGCGCGAGCATCGCGACCCCGAGTACATCCGCGAGCGCGTGGCCGACGGCCGCATCGCCATTCCTGCCAACATCGTGCACATCAAAAAAGGCATGCGCGCCTTTGGCGTCGGTGAGGGCCTGTCCACCAAGGTCAACGTGAACTTGGGCATCTCGGGCGACAAGGCCGATGCCGCCGAGGAATGGAAGAAGGTCAAGATCGCCGAGGACTTTGGCGCCGACGCCATCATGGACCTCTCCAACTCGGGCAAGACGCGCCAGTTCCGCCAGCAGCTCATCGACGAGACGCCGCTCATGGTAGGTACCGTCCCCATGTACGACGCCATCGGCTACATGGAAAAGCCGCTGGTCAAGCTTACCAAGGACGACCTGTTCGAGGTCGTGCGCGCGCACGCCGAGGACGGCGTGGACTTTATGACCATCCACTGCGGCATCAACAAGTCGGTCACAAAGACCTTTAAGGAGACCGGCCGCCTCATGAACATCGTGAGCCGCGGCGGCTCGCTGCTGTTTGGCTGGATGGAGGTCACCGGTAACGAGAACCCGTTCTATGAGTTCTACGACGAGCTGCTCGAAATCTGCCACGAGTACGACGTGACGATTTCGCTCGGCGACTCCTGCCGCCCGGGCTGCCTCTACGACTCCAACGACGCCACCGAGACCGCCGAGATGATCGAGCTGGGCAAGCTGTGCAAGCGCGCATGGGCCGCCGGCGTCCAGGTTATGGTCGAGGGTCCGGGCCACATGGCGCTCGACGAGATCGCCGCCAACATGAAACTGCAGAAGCGCCTGTGCCACAACGCCCCGTTCTATGTGCTCGGGCCGCTGGTGACCGATATCGGCGTGGGCTACGACCACATCACCGCTGCCATCGGCGGCGCTATCTCCGCCAGCTCCGGCGCCGACTTCCTGTGCTACGTGACGCCGGCCGAGCACTTGTGCCTGCCCAACGCCCAGGACGTGCTCGACGGCCTCATGGCCACCAAGATTGCCGCACACGCCGCCGACATCGCCAAAAAGGTGCCCCACGCCCGCGACATGGACGACAAGATGGGCCAGGCACGCCGCAAGCTCGACTGGGACGCCATGTGGAAGTGCGCGCTCGACCCGGTTACGGGCAAGAAGCGCTACGAGGAGTCCCCCGCCGCCACCGAGGGCACTTGCACCATGTGTGGCAAGATGTGCGCCGTCCGCACCGTTAACAAGGTGTTCGAAGGCACGACGATCGACCTCGGCATGGAGGATTAACGCGTCTCCGGAGCCACAATCGGTAACAAGGTGTTCGTCAATTGTTGACGTGTGAACATTTGCTTGCGTTTGCGTAAAGATTGCACTACCCGCCCGGGTTCGACATACAGCCGGCCCGGGCAACTTTATAATGCAGGCAGAAGACCCATTTGAATCCGACCGAACAAGGGAGCGAACATGGATCGCAGTAAGGTACCCGCCGTTCTATCCATCGCAGGATCAGATTCCAGCGGTGGTGCCGGCATTCAGGCCGACATCAAGACCATCACGGCGCACCGTCTGTATGCCGAGACGGCCATCACAGCCATAACCGCACAAAACACGCTCGGTGTCACCGCCGTGCAAAACATCTCCCCGGATATTGTCGCGGCGCAAATCGATGCCGTTTTTGACGATATCCGCCCCAGTGCCGTCAAGATCGGCATGGTCTCCTCTGCCGAGATTATCGAGGTTATCGCCGACCGTCTGAGTGCCTGGGACGCACAAAATATCGTCGTCGACCCCGTCATGGTCGCCACCTCGGGTGCTCGTCTGATCGCAGAGGACGCCGCCGAAGCACTTACACGCCGCCTGTTCCCACTGGCGACCGTCATCACGCCCAATATTCCCGAGGCCATGGCGTTGCTCGATTATGAGGTCGATTCCGAGCGCACTCAGCAAAATGCCGCCATGCTTCTCACCCGCCGCTTTGGCTGCGCGTCTCTCGTTAAGGGCGGGCATTTTGTCAACGAGGCCAACGATGTGCTAGCAGAGCCCGCGCCGCTCGATGACGAGGGCAACCACCTGGGCGATCCGCTCACCACGTGGTTCCGCCACAAGCGCATCGAGACCGGCAACACGCATGGCACCGGTTGCACGCTCTCGTCCGCCATCGCCTGCGCGCTGGCCCAGGGCATGGATCTTGCCGACGCCGTCAACGCCGGCAAGGCCTACCTAACCGGCGCTCTCGCCGCCGGCCTGAACATGGGCAAAGGCTCCGGCCCCGTCAACCACATGTGGCAGTATTAAGACTCGCAGTTCAAAACCACCGCAAAGGCGCCCGTCCCCTTTGCGGTGGCTTGGGGTCGCGCTACTCTCCGAGCATCTCTTGGAGCTTGGCTGCCACGGCGTGACCCAGGCTCTCATGGCTTTCGGGCATCATATGCAGATAGTCGATATCGCCCGGCTCGGCAAAGTCGGCGGCATTCAAAAAGTCGCAGCCAAACTGCTCAGCCACATGCGCGTAGTACTCACCAAAATGTTCCGAGGCTTCTACGGAATGCTCGTCAAAATCGGTCATATATACGTCGGCGATCTGCGGCTTAATCTTGATAGGCGCCATCAGCAGAATGCGCGGACAAGGCGCAGCGTCGGTCCACGGAAACGCGCGGACGGCGCGAATCAGCGCCATGGCGCCACGGGCGATATCGGAAGCTGTCACGTTAAAGACCGTCTTACAGTCGTTGGTGCCCAGCATGATCACAATGGCGTCCAGCGGCTTATGGGCCTCGAGCAGCATCGGAAGTGCGCGGATGCCGTTAAGATTGGTGTCCAGATGGCACATGTCGTCGCGTACCGTCGTGCGGCCGTTGAGGCCTTCTTCAATTACATGCCAGCCCTCGCCTAAGTCACGTTGGGCCACGCCGCACCAGCGCACATCCTGCGCATAGCGCACCGCGGTGCCGTCGCGCATGCCCGCCGGATCGTAACCATAGGTGTTGCTGTCGCCAAAGCATAGAACGTTTTTCATCGTAAGCCCCTCGCTCAGTAAAAAGCCGACGGAAGCAGCCTCTCCCGCCGGCTCGACCTATCTGTCAGCACGTACCAATTACAGGTACTTGCGCCAATCGTCCTCGTCCTCATCATCCTCGGTAGCAGCCTGGGTCTGCTCGGCGGCGCGAGCTGCCGCAGCGCGAGCGGCAACCTGGGCATAGGACTCCTCGTTGCGCTCGGGGAAG
>CABSNA010000010.1 GCA_902478865.1 uncultured Collinsella sp. | reverse complement strand
TATTCAACGGTCTTGAGTGTGACCGGAGGCATATCATCTATGCCAAATACGCTCATGAGCGCATCAACGCGTTCGAAAACGAAGTCATCGACTTTTTTAACCAAACGTTCTACCCGTGTTCTTTGGCCTAGACGGCCTGGACACTGCCAACAAGAGTGGGTGGCATAGGGCCGCCCGCCAGACAACTAAGGAGATTCTTGTGGCAACTCAGAAATTCACCGGCGTTATCCCTCCCGTCGTTGTTCCCGATACCGAAGACCACCAGCTCGACGTTGCCTCCTTTGAGCGCAGCATCAACCGCATGATCGATGCCGGCGTCGATGGCCTGTTCTTCCTGGGCTCTTCGGGCGAGGTCGTTTTCTCCACCGATGAGCGTCGTCGCCAGATCATCGCCGAGGCCGTTCGTATCGTCGACCACCGCGTGCCCGTCCTGGTCGGCATCATCGATACCGAGACCGAGCGCATGATCGAGCACGGTAAGGTCGCTCAGGAGCTGGGCGCCGATGCGCTTGTCGCCACCTGCCCGTTCTATGCCCTGCAGGGCATGACCGAGGTCGAGGAGCACTTCCGCATCCTGCACGAGGAGCTCGACCTGCCCATCTTTGCCTATGACATTCCCGTCTGCGTTCACACCAAGCTCCCCTGGAAGCTCCTTGCCAAGCTCGGCGCCGAGGGCGTCCTTGCTGGCGTCAAGGATTCCTCGGGTGATGACATCTCGTTCCGCTATCTCGTTCAGGAGAACGAGAAGAACGGCCATCCGATGAGCATCCTCACCGGTCACGAGGTTGTTGTCGACGGCGCTTACCTCGGTGGCGCCGACGGTTCTGTCCCGGGCCTTGCCAACGTTGAGCCCGAGGGCTACGTGCGCCAGTGGAAGGCCGCTCAGGCCGGCGACTGGGCTACCGTCAAGGCCGAGCAGGATCGCCTCAATGAGATTTCGCACATCTGGGACGTCACCTCGGGCGTCCAGGGCTATGCCGGTGGCGTCGGCGCCTTCAAGACCGCTATGAACCTCATGGGCATCTTCGACAGCCCGACCATGCCGCGCCCGGTGAAGGCCATGACCGGCGAGAACGTCGAGGCGATTAGGAAGGTCCTTCAGGACAACGGTCTCCTGTAAAGCTTCCCAGGCACCCGACCTCGCCGTTCAACCGTGTGGCCATGACCCATTAGGTCAATGGCCACACGGTTTCTCGGCGATCTCGGACACCTGGAAAACCTTTACTGCGCTGTGACGGCTAGCCTGACGGCGCATTTCCTGTAGTTGTTTTTATCTCCGAAGGAGAGCGACATGGAGAACAAGTACGTCTGCTCTGTCGATATCGGCGGAACTAAAATTGCGACTGCCATCATGGAGTACCCGGCTGACGGTAGTGTGCCCCATCCCGTTTTTGAGGCCGAGGTTCCTACCGAGGCCCAGGAGGGCGGCGAGGCCGTCTTCCAGCGTATCGAGGCGTCTATCAAGGCCGCTCTTGAGGCGAATCCCGATGTCGAGGTTCTCGGTGTCGGTATCGGTGCCGCAGGCGTCGTCGATCCCAAGACGGGCGCCATTGCTTATGCCAATGAGATCATGCCCGGCTGGTCCGGCGTTCAGTTGGGGCCGCGTCTGCGCGAGGACCTTGGTCTTCCCGTTGCCGTTGTGGGCGACGTGCAGGCTCATGCTCTGGGCGAGGCCCACTGGGGCGTCGGCAAGGGCAAGTTCTCCGTCTTGTGCCTGGGAATCGGTACGGGCATCGGTGGCGCATATGTCGAGAACGGCCGCGTGATGCAGGGCTTCCATGGTGCTGCCGGTCATATGGGCCACATCGAGTGCTCGGCTGCCGCCGGCATTCCCTGCGCATGCGGGCGTTCCGGCCATCTTGAGTCTGTTGCTTCGGGCACCTCGATTGGCCGTATGTACGACGAACGCTTCGGTCGAGTTGACCCCAGCCGTCCTTCGGTCGGTCGCGACGTGAACGACCTGTGTCGTGCTGGCGACGCAAAGGCGACCGAGGTCATCCATGACGCCGGCTTTGCGCTGGGCGCCAGCTTGGGCTCGCTTGCCAATATTCTGGATCCAGAGGTCATCGTGCTTTCGGGCGGCGTAATTCATCAGGGTCCCGATTGGCGTTCGCAGACGTGGAAGGATTCGGTGCACGAGGGCTATGCCAGCCAGGCGCTCGATCCGCTCCAGGACACGCCGATTCTCATCGGGTCTCTGGAGGGCGATGCTCCGCTCATCGGTGCCGCCGAACACCTTCTTGCATCGTTGAAGTAAACATAACTACCAAGTGCGCCTTCTGAGGTGCCGCAGATTGACGTGAAAGAGGAGCGAAGCGTACTTCGGTACGCGAGCGACGGTTTGAACGTCAAGGTGCGGTGTCTCAGAAGGCTGTTTTGAGAAAGGTTGAGTCGAACATGACCGTTGATCCTTTGATCCAGTCCCTGAAGGGCAAGCTCGTCGTGAGCGTTCAGGCGTATATGGGCGAGCCGCTTCGTACGCCCGAGACCATGGCTCAAATGTCTCGCGCTTGCGAGCTTGGCGGCGCCGCCGCCATTCGCTGCCAGGGCCTTGCCGACATTGCCGCCATTAAGGGTCGCTGTGAGGTTCCCGTCATCGGCCTGTGGAAGGATGGGCACGAGGGCGTTTATATCACGCCGACGCTGCGTCACGCTCGCGCCTGCGTTGCTGCCGGTGCCGATATCGTGGCGATCGACGCCACCGATCGTCCGCGCCCCGACGGCAAGTCGGTTGAGGATACCTTCCGCCCGCTGCACGAGGAGGGTGTGCTCCTGATGGCGGATTGTGCCACTATCGAGGACATTCGCCGTGCGGTTGATATGGGCTTCGACCTGGTATCCACCACGCTTTCTCACGGTGTCGCCGCCATCGACTGTACCATGGCCGATGGCCCCGATCTGCCGCTCCTGCGTCAGGCGACCGAGGAATTCCCCGGTCTTCCCATCATCTGCGAGGGCCGCGTGCACACGCCCGAGGAGGCTCGCGCCGCGATCGATGCTGGCGCCTGGGCCGTTGTCGTCGGCACCGCCATCACGCACCCCACGAGTATTACGAGTTGGTTCAAGGCTGCGCTTGAGGCGTAAGACAGGCCTCGTATCCGCTCGGGGCGGTATACTCAATATAGGCAATTGACCGCGCGGGATCCGGGTTGCTGGGTCCCGCGCTTGTTTTCGGGAGGCAACACATGCAAAAGGGAGATGCCATGGATGCGGCGGAGCGCTCGGAGCGCATCCCCGATATCGTCATCATCACCGGAATGTCCGGATCGGGCCGCACGCAGGCCATGCACGTGTTCGAGGACATGGGCTATTTTTGCATCGATAACCTGCCTCCACGTCTCATCGCCCAGCTTGCCGAGCTCGTCGGCATCAATACGGGCGTGGGCAGGCATCTCGCCGTCACCTGCGATTTGCGTAGCCAGGGACTGTTTGACGAGTTGCTCGATGCGGTCGCCGCGCTCGAAGAGCGCGAGATGAGCTGCGACATCGTGTTCCTGGAGGCTTCTGACGAGGTGCTGATTCGTCGCTACAGCGAAAATCGCCGCCGTCATCCCATTGCCAAGCCGGGGGAGACTGCGGCCGATGCCATTCAGCGCGAGCGCCTTCAGCTTCAGGGCGTGCGCGACCGAGCCGATATGATTATCGACACGAGCCGTCTGCGCACCTCTGCGCTGCGCAACAAGCTACGTATGGCATTTTCCGAGCTGTCCGACCAGCAGCTCATGGACGTCCACGTGTTCTCGTTTGGCTTTAAGCACGGCATGCCCGTCGAGGCGGACATTATGATCGACGTCCGCTTCCTGCCTAATCCGTTCTACGATCCCGAGATGCGCACGATGACCGGTCTCGATAAAAAGGTCTCCGATTTTGTTCTGGACCATCCCAAGACGCAGGAGTTTTGGAAGGCTTGGACACAGCTGCTCGATACGGTGATGCCGGGCTATATCGCGGAGGGTAAGCCGCAGCTTTCTATCGCCATCGGCTGCACGGGCGGCCAGCACCGCAGCGTTGCCATTGCCGAGGCCACGGCCCGTTACCTGGAAGGCGCTCAGTATCATGTGAGCATCTCCCACCGCGACCTGTCGCGCGCCAACACGAAGGCATAGGCCTGCATGTCGTTTACCGCTGAGGTGCGCGACGAGCTTGCGCGCTGCGAACCCGAATGTGAATACTGCGACTTGTCGACGCTTGCCGCCCTCACGCGTGTGAGTGGTACGCTCTCGCTTACCGGCTCTGGGCGGTATCGTTTGACGGTTGCGACTGAGACGGGAGCCGTCGCGCGCACGATGATCACGCTGACGCATCGTATCCTTAAGCTCAAAACGGAGTTCACCGTCCGCAAATCTGTCTTGCATAAGGTTCGAAACTACCTCATCACCTTGCCTGATCAGCCCGATTTGGATAAGGCTCTGGTGCTGCTGGGCATTCTCGACCGTAGGGGAGGGCTCGTCGCAGGTGTGCCGCGTCACATTGTCGCCCGTCCTTGCTGTAGACTTGCCTATATCCGCGGCGCGCTCATCGCGGGCGGCTTCGTGGCCGATCCACGCGGCGATTTTCATTTGGAGATCGCTGTGCAGGGCGAGCAATATGCCAAGGGACTTTGCGATCTGTTGGAGCAGATTGGGGTCCATGCTCGTGTTAATGCACGGCGGGGGTCATATGCCGTGTACATTAAGAGCGCCGAGGAAATCGAGCATCTATTAAAGCTGATTGGTGCCAAGCGCAGCGTTGCCGAGATTGAGGAGGCGCGCGCGGTCAAGTTGGTTAAGAACGATGTGAACCGTCGCGTGAATGCCGAGCTCGCCAACCAGACCAGAAGCGCCGGTGCTGCCCAACATCAGCTTGCGCTTATCGATGAGCTCGAGCAGCGTGGCCTTCGCGATGCGCTTCCGGATGCCTTGGCGGTCTTTTGCGACCTGCGCGAGCGCTATCCTGATCTGTCGCTGCGTGATTTGGGGGAGATGGCTGACCCTCCCTTGTCGAAGTCAGCCCTCTACCATCGTGTTTTACGGCTTGAAAAGCTCATTGAAGCAAACAAGTAGTTTAAAGTATCGACTTATATACGGATTTAGCTGCTATTTTATTCTTTAAAGCGTTTTAACGCAAATTTGATTTTCAATTTCGAGCATTCTCGTGAAATTCAAGTCAAAAAAAAGGTATATTAGGCGAGTGGTTAGTTTGTGGGCCTCAACGGCAGGCGCTGTAGCTTGCGGGGGCCTTACGAAAGGAGACACAATGGCAGTAAAGGTTGCTATTAACGGCTTCGGTCGCATCGGTCGTCTGGCCTTCCGTCAGATGTTCGGTCATGAGGGCTCCGAGATCGTCGCTATCAACGACCTCACCTCTCCCGATATGCTCGCTTACCTGCTGAAGTACGACTCCACGCAGGGCAACTACGCTCGCGATCACGAGGTCGTTGCTGGCGAGGATTCCATCACCGTTGACGGCAAGGAGATCAAGATCTACAAGGAGGCCGACGCCAACAACCTGCCTTGGGGCGACCTCGACGTCGACGTCGTTCTCGAGTGCACCGGCTTCTACACCAGCAAGGCTAAGGCTCAGGCCCACATCAACGCTGGCGCCAAGAAGGTCGTCATCTCCGCTCCGGCCGGCAGCGATCTGCCCACCATCGTGTACAACGTCAACCATGAGACGCTGACCGCTGAGGACAACATCATCTCCGCTGCTTCCTGCACCACCAACTGCCTCGCCCCGATGGCCAAGGGTCTGAACGACTTCGCTCCCATCGTGTCCGGCATCATGACCACCATTCACGCCTGGACTGGCGACCAGATGCCGCTCGACGGCCCGCAGCGCAAGGGCAACAAGCGTCGTAGCCGCGCCTGCGCCGTCAACATCGTCCCCAACACCACCGGTGCTGCCAAGGCTATCGGCCTGGTTCTCCCCGAGCTCAACGGTAAGCTCATCGGTGCCGCCCAGCGCGTCCCGACGCCGACCGGCTCCATCACCAACCTCTACGCTGTCGTTGACAAGAAGGTCACCGTCGACGAGGTCAACGCTGCTATGAAGGCCTACGCTGCCACCATCTCCGAGACCTTCGGTTACAACGAGGACGACATCGTCTCCACCGACATCATCGGCGAGACCCACGGCTCCATCTTCGACGCCACTCAGACCATGTGCTCTGACCTCGGCAACGGCCAGACCCTCGTTCAGGTCACCTCTTGGTACGACAACGAGAACTCCTACACCTCTCAGATGGTCCGCACCATCAAGTACTTCGAGAAGTTCGTTGCTTAATTTAGCTTTTAACGAATAGCTCGTTGAGCGTCTAAAGAAGGGCGCGGCCTTATAGGGCTTACACCCTAGGGTCGCGCCCTTTTTATAAGAAATCGTCTGCCGTAATGGGAGGCAGACACGTACGAAAGGTAGAAGCAAACATGGCCTTTACCAAGAAGACCGTCCGCGACATCGATGTCGACGGCAAGCGCGTTCTCGTCCGCGTTGACTTTAACGTGCCTATCAAGGATGGCGTCGTTGGCGACACCACCCGTATCAAGGCTGCCCTGCCCACCATCAACTATCTCGTTGAGCACAATGCTCGCGTCATCCTCATGAGCCACCTCGGCCGTCCCGATGGCACCGGCTTCCAGCCCGAGCTGTCCCTCGAGCCCGTCGCCAAGAAGCTCGCTGAGCTCTCTGGTCTCGACGTTGCCTTTGTCGCCGACACTTACGGCGAGAAGGCTGCTGAGGCTGTCGCTGCCGTCGAGCCGGGCAAGGTCCTCGTTCTCGAGAACGTCCGTTTTGACAAGCGTGAGAAGAAGAACGATCCCGAGATCGCCAAGAAGCTCGCTTCCTATGGTGACGTCTTCGTTCTCGATGCCTTCGGTACCGCTCATCGCGCCCAGGGTTCCGTCGTAGGCCCCGCCGCTTACCTGCCCGCAGTCGCTGGCTTCCTGCTCGAGAAGGAGGTCGACACGCTGACCGGCATCTTCGCCGAGCCCGAGCGTCCCTTCGTCGCTATCGTCGGCGGTTCCAAGGTTTCCTCCAAGATCGGTGTTCTCGATCACCTCATCGACTCTGCTGATACCCTGATCATCGGTGGCGGCATGGCCTACACCTTCTTCCTGGCTCAGGGCCTGTCCGTTGGTCAGTCCCTCAAGGAAGAGGACTGGGTCGAGCGCGCCGGCGAGATGCTCAAGAAGGCCGAGGAGAAGGGTGTCAAGATCCTGCTCCCCATCGACAACCGTGTTGCCGATCACTTTGGCGAGGACGCTGTCCCCGAGGTTGTCGCTTCCGACGCTATCCCCGACGATCGTGAGGGTATGGACATCGGTCCCAAGACCGAGGAGCTCTATGCCGAGGCTGTCAAGGGCGCCAAGACCGTGTTCTGGAACGGCCCCATGGGCGTCTTCGAGTTTGACAACTTTGCTCACGGCACCCAGGCTATCGCCGAGGCTCTCGCCGAGGCTGACTGCACCTCGATCATCGGCGGTGGTGACTCTGTCGCAGCTGTCAACAAGTTCAACCTGGCCGACAAGATGAGCTGGATCTCCACCGGTGGTGGCGCTTCCATGGAGCTCGTCGAGGGTAAGGCCCTGCCCGGAGTGGAGGCGCTTCTCGATGCCTAATCGCACCCTTCTTATCGCTGGTAACTGGAAGATGAACAACGACGTCGCCGAGGCCGCCAAGCTCGCCGACGAGCTGGCTCAGGCTCTGCCCGAGGTTCCGGCTGGCGTCGAGGTGCTCGTCTGCCCTCCGACCATCGACATCACCACGGTTCATGACCGCATTCAGGCTGCCCCCATCGCCCTCGGTGCACAGAACGTGTACTGGGAGGCCAAGGGTGCCTTCACCGGTGAGTCTTCTTGCGACATGCTCAAGTCCGCTGGCTGCACCTACTGCATCATCGGTCACTCCGAGCGTCGCGACTACTTCCACGAGACCGACGAGGACCAGAACAAGAAGGCTAAGGCTCTCGTTGCCGCCGGTCTTGTTCCCGTCTTCTGCTGCGGCGAGTCCCTCGAGGTCCGCGAGGCTGGCACCTATGTCGAGCACGTCGTGAACCAGGTCAAGGCTGGCCTTGCTGGCCTTGAGATCACCTGCCCCAAGCAGGTCGTCGTCGCCTACGAGCCCATCTGGGCCATCGGCACCGGCAAGACCGCTACCGCCGAGGACGCTCAGGAGGTCTGCGGCGCTATCCGTGAGACCCTCAAGGAGATGTTCGGCGAGGAGCTCGCCAACGGCATCCGCGTTCTCTACGGCGGTTCCGCCAAGCCCGGCAACATTGCCGAGCTCGTCGCCAAGCCCGACGTTGACGGCGCCCTCGTGGGCGGCGCTTCGCTCAAGGCTGCCGACTTCGCCTCTATGGTCGTCAAGGCAGGCGAGTAGGACATATGGCACAGCGTCATCTTCCTGCACTCCTGATCATCATGGATGGTTGCGGCCTTGCTCCGGCCGATGGCGAGAACGCCGTCGCCGCTGCCAAGACGCCCTTCCTTGATAGCCTGTACGAGAAGTACCCCCACACCACGCTCGGCGCTTCGGGCGAGGACGTGGGTCTTCCCGATGGCCAGATGGGTAACTCCGAGGTGGGTCACCTCAACATCGGTGCCGGACGCATCGTGTTCCAGGAGCTTTCGCGCATCAACAACGCCATCAAGGACGGCTCCATCGCCAAGAACGAGGTTTTTGTCAAGGCTATGGACGACGTCAAGGCTGACGGCAAGACCCTCCACCTCATGGGCCTTATGAGCCCTGGCGGTGTTCATTCTCATATGAACCACGTTGAGGCTCTGGTCAAGATGGCTGCCCAGCATGGCGTCAAGACCGTTCGTGTACACGCCTTTATGGACGGCCGCGACGTTGACCCGCAGTCCGGTGCCGGTTACATGAGTGAGTTCTGCGCCTTCCTGGCTAAGATCTCCGAGGAGACCGGTTGCGACGCACGCGTTGCCACCGTCTCGGGCCGTTATTGGGCCATGGACCGCGATAATCGTTGGGAGCGCATCCAGCGCGCCTACGACGTCATGGTCAACGCGTCCGATGCTGATACCGACCCCGTTGCCGGTATCAAGGCCTACTACGAGAAGGATCCGCGCGGCGACGAGTTCGTCGAGCCCTTCGCTGCCCACAACGAGGGCATCCACGAGGGCGACGCGGCCATCTTCTTCAACTTCCGTCCCGACCGCGCTCGTCAGATGACCCGCGTGTTCACGGACAAGGAGTTCGACGGCTTTGAGCGCGAGCAGATCAAGCTTTCTCACTTTGTGACGATGACCGAGTACGATCCGACGTTTGACGTCGAGGTCGCCTTCCCCAAGACGTTCCCCGAGAACGTCCTGGCCGACGTTATCGCCGCCAATGGCCTGAAGCAGCTGCACACCGCCGAGACCGAGAAGTACGCCCACGTGACGTTCTTCCTCAACGGCGGCATCGAGGAGCCCAAGGAGGGCGAGGAGCGCGTGCTCGTCGCTTCCCCCAAGGTCGCTACCTACGATCTGCAGCCCGAGATGAGCGCTCCCGAGGTGACCGAGAAGCTTGTCGCCGCCATCAACGAGGATCGCGCTGATTTCTACATCGTGAACTTCGCGAACTGCGACATGGTTGGTCACACCGGTGTCTTCGACGCCGCCGTTAAGGCCGTCGAGGCTGTTGACGATGCCCTGTCCAAGGTTGTCCCGGCGATTCTCGCCAAGGGCGGCTTTGCGCTGATTACCGCCGACCACGGTAACGCCGATCACATGTTTGACGTTGCTTCCGACGGTTCCAAGCATCCGTTTACGGCTCACACCACCAACCGCGTGCCGTTCATCATTGTTGATGAGAAGGCACAGCTCACCGGTATCGAGGACGGCCGTCTTTCCGATATCGCTCCGACCATGCTCACCATGGCTGGTATTGAGCCTTCCGCCGAGATGACGGGCCGCGTGCTCGCCACCGAGGCCTAATAGAAAACAAATACCGTTTTCTAGTAAGAAGGGGGTTGTCCACAACCGGACAACCCCCTTTTTGGTATTTCTGCCATTTCCACCCCGTCCTTGAGTGGCAGGTAGGGGAGAGCGGGGGATTGTGGTACAGTACTGGAGTTTGAACTGTTCTATTAAGGAGCTTATCTATGGGTCCGTTCCAGATTCTTCTGTTTGTCGTTTGGGCTGTCTCTGCCGTGGCGCTGACGATTCTCGTCCTGATGCATTCCGGTAAGGGCACCGGCGTTTCGGATATGATCGCTAGCTCGCTGTATAACTCCAGCTCTGCCACGGGCGTCATGGAGCAGAACCTCGATCGCCTGACGGTAATTATGGCCGTTGTTTTTGCTGTGTGCGTCGTCCTGTGCATGTTCTTCTTCCCGCAGGGCATCGTCGGCTACTAAGCATCGGCGTATATACGTTTGCAATGGGTCTCGCAGGTGCGGGACCCTTTTTGTTTACATATTTGTAACAGAGTCAAAATATCCCCACATACTTCGCCCAACTAAAGAAATTCTCGACCGTTAACCGGAATTAGCCCCAAATCGTGCAAAAAATGCGCTACTGTATTGCGAAACGTTGGTCCGTTGTGCATAACCAGCCATAGCAGCGGGCGGCGTTTTGATGGTTCGGATCGGATTGTCTCGACATATGTCCGACTGAACATTTCTTTGTCCTATCTCATAAGGAGGATGGCATGGCTGATTCTATGTTCCACCAGCCCGTTATGGGTCGTCGCGCCTTTGTTGGCGGCACCCTCGCTGCGAGCTCCATGGCTTTTCTTGCCGCATGCGGCAAGAAGGGCGGCGACGCTTCCGGTTCTGAGTCCGGTTCGACGCTGAACTTCTACATCAACAACCCGGTCTGCATCGACCCCTACAATGTCCAGGAGGACCAGGGCACTCAGGTCGAGTACCAGCTCTTTGACGCTCTGACCTCTTATGACGCCGAGAAGGGCGAGATCGTTCCGCTGGCTTGCGAGTCTTTTGAGGCCAACGACGACGCCACCGAGTTTACCTTCAAGATCAAGAAGGCCAAGTTCCACAACGGTGACGACGTTACCTCCAAGTCCTTCAAGCTCGGTTGGGAGCGTCTGGTCAACACCAAGTCGGCCATCGCTACCGAGTACGGCCCTTCCGAGGTCTCCTATCACCTTTCCATGGTCGAGGGCTATGACGACCTGCTTGCCGGTAACGCTACCGAGCTCAGCGGTGTTACTTGCCCCGACGATGAGACCCTCGTCGTCAAGCTGTCTTCCGCTTACGCCGACTTCCCCTTCGTCGCCTCTCACCCGGCTCTGGCCCCGGTTCCCGAGTGCGCCGAGTCCGATGTCAAGAGCTTCTACCTTGCGCCGGTCGGTAACGGCCCGTTCATGATGGACGGCAAGTGGGAGGATGGTCAGGAGATCAACCTCAAGAAGTTCGACGATTACTATGGCGACAAGGCCAAGATCGATGGCATCCACTTCCAGGTCATCAAGGACATGGAGACCGCTTACAAGGAGTTCCAGGCCGGTAACCTCGATGTCTGCGACGTTCCCGTTGCTCAGATCGACGCTGCCAAGAAGGATCGCGGCGTGTCCAAGGACGGCTACACCATGGGTGACGGCGAGCGCATGCTGCTCGGCGCCGAGCCTTCCACCTATTACCTGACCTGCAACAACACGGCCGAGCCGTTCAACAACGCCGACCTGCGCAGGGGTATCTCCCTGGCCATCAACCGTGAGGCCATCTGCAAGACCATCTTCAAGGGTACCCGTACCCCTGCCGACGGCATTGTTCCTCCGGGCATCGATGGCTACAAGGAGGGCGCATGGGAGTTCTGCGCCTACGACGTCGACAAGGCTAACGAGTACCTCGACAAGGTTGCTCCCGCTGGCGCTAACGGCGATCGTGGCATTAACGTGACTCTGTCCTACAACCAGGACGGTGGCCACAAGGAGATCATGGAGTCCATCATCGGCGACCTCGCCAAGGTCGGCGTTACCGCTGTCTCCGATACCCCCGAGTGGTCTGCCCTGCTCGAGCAGTATCAGAACTTTAACTATCAGTTCGGTCGTCTGGGTTGGATTGCCGACTACCCGATCATGGACAACTTCCTGTATCCGCTGTTCCACTCCGACTCCCTCGGTGGCGACAACCGCTCTGGTTACAACAACCCCGAGTTCGACGCCAAGGTCGACGAGGCCCGTACCACGGTTGACGACGAAGAGCGCGTCGCTAAGATGCAGGAGGCCGATGCAATGGTCGCTGCCGACTGCCCGGTCATCCCGGTGATGTTCTACACGCACACCATCGCCGGCTCCGATCGCATCAAGCACCTCTACGTCGATCCGCAGAAGCACGCCGATCTGGGTACCGCTGAGCTCGCCTAAGAGTTTGCAGCTTCCGTGAGGGTCAAGTATTTACGTAGACCTCATGGGAAACATACAGTTCTCCCTAACCTGGGGTAAACTGGCTGATGGTAATTTTGGGATGCCGGTCTGGCGATCGGCATCCCATTTAGGTTAATCCCTAGATAGGGGAGTGGTATGGGTAAGTACATCGTTAAACGTGTGCTTCAGTTCATCCCGGTGTTTTTGGGCGTTACGCTGATTTTGTTCGCCCTCCAGAATATCGTGCCGGGAGATCCGATCAAGCTGATCGGTGGAGACAAGGCTCTGTCCCCCGAGGTGGAGCTTCAGCTTCGCGTCCGCTATCACCTGGTCCAGTCGGACGAGGACGGCAACGCGATCCTTGACGAGAACGGCGACCCCGTTCAAACGTCGCTCGTGGACCGTTACTTGTATTACATGAACGGCCTGCTTCATGGCGATCTGGGCAATTCGTATCAGCGCAAGCTGCCGGTTACGGAAATCTTTGCCCAGAAGTATCCGTATACGGTCAAACTTGCCGCGTGCGCCATCGTGCTCGAGGCAATCATGGGTATCGGTGCGGGTATCATTTCGGCGGTAAAGCGTTATTCCTTCTGGGATATTTTGGTAACGCTCACCACGTCGATCCTCGTTGCCGTCCCGGCCTTCTGGCTCGGTATGTTGCTGCAACTGTTCTTTGGCGTCATTCTCAAGGACGCCACGGGCGGTGCATTCTCCATGCCGATCTCGGGTGCCGGCGGTGCCAGCTCTCAGTATCAGGATTGGATGCACTATGTGCTTCCGACCATTACGCTGGCTTCGGTTTCGACCGCTTATGCTGCCCGCATTATGCGCTCGCAGCTGCTTGACGTCATGAACCAGGATTACATCCGTACGGCAAAAGCCAAGGGTCTCTCCAATCGCGCGATCATCATCAAGCATGCGCTTAAGAATGCACTCATCCCCGTCGTTACCTATATTGGTGTCGACTTTGGCGGCATGCTTTCGGGCGCCATCCTGACCGAGACGGTCTTCAACTGGCCCGGTATCGGCTATGAGGTCTATCGCGCCATTAGCATGCGTGACTGGCCCATCGTTATGGGCGGCGTTACGCTCATCGTCGTCGTCGTCATGGTGATCAACCTGCTCGTCGACATTAGCTATGCATTCCTCGACCCGCGCATCCGCCTTGGCGGTCCGTCGGATAAGGCCTAAGGGAGGTACGTCTCATGCAGGAAACTGATTCTCAGTCTCAGGAGCAGGCTACCGCCACCAAGGCCGCATCTGCTCCCGCCAAGTCCCGCACGCTGTGGGGCGACGCTTTTAAGCGTCTTCGTAAGAACAAGCTCGCCGTTATCGGTGTCTGCTGGATCATCATCGTCGTTGTGGTTGCCCTGACCGCAGATCTGTGGGCTAAGCCCTGGCTCGGTTCGCCGACGGCTTCCGACTCGACCACCATGGCCCAGACGTCGCTGATGGCTCCGTGTGCAGAGCACCCGTTTGGCACCGACGCCCTTGGTCGTGACATTCTCGTTCGCGTTATCTACGGTGCACGTGTTTCGCTTTCCGTCGGTATTATGGCCACTGCGATCTCCACGGTGATTGGTCTGGTCATGGGTGCTCTGGCCGGTTTCTACGGCGGCATCTGGGATACGATCATCATGCGCTGTGCGGATATTTTCCTGGCGTTCCCGTACGTGCTTTTCGTTGTCGCCATGATCGCCGTTATCGGCCGTGGTCTTCAGAACGTCTTTTTCGCCATCGGCATTCTCGGCTGGCCTTCGATTGCGCGCGTCTTCCGCTCTGCAATCTTGACGGTCAAGGAAAACGATTATGTTGACGCTGCGCGCGCGATGGGTGCATCTGATGCTCGTATCGTCGTGCGTCACATCTTCCCGAACTCCGTCGCCTCCATCGTGGTCTACGCGACCATGAACATTGGTGGCGCCATCCTGACCGAGTCAGCTCTGTCCTTCCTCGGCATGGGCGTTATTCCGCCTACGCCTTCGTGGGGCTCCATGATTCAAGACGGTCAGCAGTATCTTCTGACTGCTCCCTGGATGATGATCATGCCCGGTCTGGCAATTCTCTCGACGGTGCTCGCCTTCACCCTGCTGGGTGACGGTCTGCGCGACGCCCTCGACGTCAAGATGAAGGACGCATAAGGATGAAGAAGAACAAGAACTATGTGGACCTGAAGGACCAGCCGGTTCCCGAGGGCCAGCATCTGCTCGAGGTCGATGACCTTAAGATGTATTTCCACACCGAGGATGGCGTTGTTCGCGCTGTCGACGGTGTCTCCTACACGCTCGATCGCGGCGAGACCCTGGGCGTCGTCGGTGAGTCCGGCTCCGGTAAGTCCGTGACCGCCATGACCATCATGGGTCTTATCTCGATGCCTCCGGGAAAGATCGAGGGCGGCGACGTTCGCTATCGCGGTCGTTCTATCCTCGAGATGACCGAGGAAGAGATGCAGCACATTCGCGGTAACGACATCGCGATGATCTTCCAGGATCCTATGACCTCCTTGAACCCGGTCTATAAGATCGGCAAGCAGGTGGGCGAGGGTCTTCGTCTGCACCGCGGCTACTCCAAGCAGGAGGCGCTCAAGCGTGCCACCGAGCTTTTGGACCTCGTTGGTATTCCCGAGCCCGAGAAGCGCGTCAATGAGTATCCGCACCAGTTCTCTGGCGGTATGCGTCAGCGCGTCATGATTGCCATGGCTCTTGCCTGCGATCCCGATATTTTGATTGCCGACGAGCCCACGACTGCCCTGGACGTTACCATTCAGGCTCAGATTATTGAGCTTATGCAGGAAATGCAGGAGAAGAACGGCAACGCCATCATCATGATCACCCATGACCTGGGCGTTGTCGCTGATATGGCCGACAAGATCATGGTTATGTACGCCGGCCGTCCCGTCGAGTTCGGTACTGCTGAGGAAATCTTCTACGAGAGCCGCCACCCCTACACCTGGGGCCTTATCCGCTCCATCCCGGAGCAGGCCATCGATGAGAAGAAGCCGCTTACGCCGATTCATGGCAACCCGCCTTCGCTCATGAACCTGCCCGAGGGCTGCGTGTTCTCTCCTCGCTGCCCCTATGCGACGGATAAGTGCCGCAAGCAGCGCCCCGAGCGTTTTGTTACCGAGTCTGGTCACTATTCTGCGTGCCACTACGCTGGCGACCCCGAGTTCCTCAAGAACGCTCCTGTGACGTCCCGTACGCGCAAGGATTCCAAGAAGGGAGGCGAGGCGTAATGGCAGATACCAACGAGCGTACTCCGCTGCTGAAGGTCGAGCACCTCTCTAAGGAGTTTCCCGCTGAGTCCGGCATGTTCGCCAAGCGCTTCTCCAAGCGTGTCGTCTCTGCTGTAAATGACATCTCTTTTGAGATTTATCCTGGCGAGACCTTCGGTCTGGTTGGCGAGTCTGGTTGCGGTAAGTCCACCACGGGCCGTACTATCATGCGCCTGACCAAGCCGACCGCCGGTAAGGTGTTCTTCCAGGGCAAAGACGTTGCCGAGATGAGCAAGCATGAGATCAAGGACATGCGTCGCGAGATGCAGTTTATCTTCCAAGATCCTTATGCTTCGCTCAACCCTCGTATGACCATCGGTGAGATCGTCTCCGAGCCCATGACCATTCACGGCGTGGGCACCAAGGAGGAGCGCATTGAGCGCGTCCGCGAGCTTCTCGACGTTGTCGGACTGAACCCCGAGCACATCAACCGCTATCCGCACGAGTTCTCGGGCGGTCAGCGTCAGCGTGTCGGCATCGCCCGCGCGTTCGCTTTGAAGCCCAAGCTGATCATCTGCGACGAGCCGGTTTCCGCTTTGGATGTGTCCATTCAGGCCCAGGTTCTGAACCTGCTCAAGGAACTCCAGGACAAGTTCGGTACCGCGTATCTGTTTATCGCTCATGACCTGTCCGTCGTGCAGCACATTTCCGATCGCGTTGCCGTTATGTATCTGGGCAAGATGGTCGAGGTTTCGGACTGGAAGACGCTTTACAGCGAGCCTCACCATCCGTACACGCAGTCGCTGCTGTCTGCTGTGCCGGTGCCCGATCCTGATATCCAGAAGACGCGCAAGCGCATCATCCTCGCTGGCGATCCGCCGTCGCCGCTGGATCCGCCGACCGGCTGCCGTTTCCACACGCGCTGCCCGATCGCGCAGAGTATCTGCTCTGAGAAGCTTCCCGAGTTTAAGGAAGTCGCACCGGGTCACTGCTGCGCCTGCCACTTCGCGGAGCCGTTCCCGATCAAGGAATCGCACATCGACCTGTAGTCGGTTGTTATTGTCCGGGCCCGTGCTGGACTTAGTTTTCAGAACGTCCTCGACCATGGAAACCCCCTTATCCTGCTTCTTCGAAGCTGCGGATAAGGGGGTTTCCTGGTCTGCGGAATGTTCTGAAAACTAAGTCCAGCACGGGCCCTGTGTTACCACCGCAGGGGGGTGCGATTCCTAAATCGCTCACTTTATCTAATAAGATATTTAGCGAGGCCGGAGCTTTAGCTCCGGCCTCTCCATATAAGGGCTCGGCAAAGCCGAGCCACTAAATTTGAATCAGCCCCCAGAACATGTTTGAGAACTGTGTCCGGAGTACATACTCCTAGGGCCGGAATGAGGTTGCTTTCCAACGCATTCCGCAGGGGGCGGCATTATTTCTGTCTCTTAT
>CABSNA010000009.1 GCA_902478865.1 uncultured Collinsella sp. | reverse complement strand
ACGACTACGATCTGGTCGATTCCGACGCCTCGATCGCCGGCGATCTTGCTGACGACAAGTTTGCGCTGTTTGTTGCCGGCGAGCCTCACATGCCCACGCTCGAGTTCCAGGGCGATGGCGCGCAGCCGGTCAAGAAGATTTGCTTTAAGCTGCTTGCAGATGCTTACTGGGAGGAGTAGCGCGCTGCTCGGCTGAGCTGTTCGTGTTGCGAGCGTTATCCCTTGGGGGAGCTCGCTTGGGCCCCGCTGAACGCGGTTCCTTTGGGGATTGCGGTTGGCGGGGCTTTTGTTGAGTAGGAGAGTTTCCGGCGGCGTTGTGCTTGGATTGGCGGAAGCGCGCCCGAAATCAGCAACAAAAAAGCCGCCCGAAGGCGGCTATCTTGTGCAATGGAGCCAGCGACCGGGCTCGAACCGGTGACCCCCGCTTTACGAGAGCGGTGCTCTACCAACTGAGCTACGCTGGCGGCCATGTGATGGCGCAACTGAGGCGTCAACGGCTGTCTATGATACGGGACATCGCAAATCCGCGCAAGTGTTCTGACGGCTTTTCTCACTTTAAATGCACTAATATTGGAGACGCGATGTCTTGCTCTTACGGGTCTCAAACAGAATGGGGCAGCGATGACTCAACCCAAGATTCTTCTCGCACGCATCGACGACCGTTTCATTTACGGACAAGACGTTGAGCTGTGGAACGAAGCCGTGGGTTCCAACCTTGTCCTAATCGTCAACGATGAGATCGCGGCAGATTCGCGCCAATGGGCACCCATGAGGGTGGCGGCGCCAGAAGGCGTTTGGACGCGGTTTTTCTCGGTGCAAAGGACCATCGACGTCATTCATACCGCAACGCCTCGCCAATTGATTCTGATCATGGTGGCCTCACCCTCCGATGCGCTCGCGCTGGTTAAGGGCGGTGTGCCAATAACCAAGATTAGTATCGGCCATATGCGGGCGGGGGAGGGCAAGCGCTCTGCAACGCCTGCCGTTGCCGTAGGCGATACAGACATCGCCGCCTTCAAAGAGTTGCAAAAGCTCGGCATAGAGCTAGAAATCCGCTATCTCCCCAGTTCCGCCCCCGACCCCATCGGCAATCTGTTCAACTGATCCCTTGGGGACGGAGGAAAACGGATCATTTTGCCTTCGTAGGGGATCTGTGTGGCGCTGTCCGCCAAAACTATGCCGGTTTACTACGATGAATTGCTTATCGCCGAGCATGCCAAATTTGCAGAGAATAAAACCGCAGGTAGACGAGTTGCTAATTTTTTATAAACCAGCGCGTGGTCGGACATAGTGGGTTCATCGTAGTAATTCGGCATAGTTTTGTTATGTCACCAATTCGGTGGCATCGAAAAGAAGGATTTAGGCATGAAGCAGCGCCCGTCGGCGGTGGTGCCGGCGGGCGTTGCTGTGCGAGATGTCGCGTTGTGGGCCTAGTGCCTCATAAAGTGGTATTCGATCATATTGCTGTAGGGGTGACCCGGACCCACAATGCCCTGCGGGAACAGCGGCTGGTGCGGCGTGTCGGGGTACATCTCGGCCTCGAGGGCAAAGCCTGCGCCCCAGCCATAGTTGGCATCGTCCTTGGCGTGCTCGTCGCCCAGCCAGTTGCCGGTGTAGAGCTGCACGCCCGGGGCGGTGGTGTAGTAGTCCAGCTCACGACCGGTCCACATCTCCTCGACATGTAGGGCGCGACGCAGGTTGCGGCCGTACTGATAGCCATCGATGCACAGGCAGTGATCGTAGCCACGGGCCTGCTTAATCTGCGGGTCGTCGGCCTCCATGCCGGGTGCGACGGGGCGCAGCTCGCGAAAGTCAAACGGTGTTCCCTCGACCGGAGCGATTTCGCCGGTGGGGATGTTCTGCTCGTTAATGGGCAAGTAGTGGGCAGCGTTGGCGATAAAGAAGTGCTCACAGTCCATGCCGGCGTTATGGCCGGCAAGGTTAAAGTACGTGTGGTTGGTCATGGACACGTAGGTGGCGCGGTCGCTCTCGCAACCATACTCGATGCGGAAGACGCCGGTGCGCGTAACGGTAAACACAGCCGTAAAGGTTCGGTTGCCGGGCAGGCCCAGCTCGCCATCCTTAAGCGAGGTGGTCATGCGCACGGCGTTGTGAGTCTCGTCGAGCTCAACGTCCCATACGCGCTTGTGCAGACCATGCTCAAGATCGCTGTGCAGGTTGTTGACGCCTTCGTTGGCCGGCATGTGCCAGTCCGTGCCGTCGATGGTGATCGTGGCGCCCGCGGTGCGGTTTGCCACGGGGCCGATGGTCGCGCCAAAGCATGCAGGGTTGTCAAAGTAATCCTCGAGCTTATCGAAGCCCAGCACCACATCGCGCACGTTGCCGGGGATGTCGGGCACATCGATACCAAGCACGGTGGCGCCATAGTCCATAATGCGAACGCAGATCTCGGGCCCGTTGAGGGTGTAACGATGAACGGGGGTACCGCACGGCGCGGTGCCGAAAAGCTCGGAAGTGATCATTTGGTTCCTAACATCGAGGTATTTCCGACAAACTGTAGCGCGAACAGGCGAGATTATCACTACACCCCACTAAAGCAGGGGGTATTTTTCTCAAAAAAGTGATGATTGGTTTACTGGGGCATAAAAAAGAAACCCGCCGGGGTGCGACGGGTTTCTTCCACAGGGGATATGTGGCAATGGGTTAGGCGTTTGCCTTTGCGGACTCGGCTTCCTTGGCAGCCTTGAGGTCCTCCTCGGTAAACTTGCCGGTGGTGAGCGGCGAGAGGGTGCACTTGTCCTGCTTCGCGTACTCGATGTTACGGGCGATCATCTGCTTGCGATACCAAGCGAAGAGCGCGACGTACACGACGATGGCAACGACAGTGGCGATGATCATGGTCACATCGCCCGTGGTCGCCTTGCCCACGAAGAAGGCCAGGAACTTCTCGACAGGTCCTTCCATGGTGGTCTGAGAGATCAGGCCGGTAACGCCATCGGGGAAAGCGCCGACAGTCTTCGCGGTAAAGGTGACGAAGTCGGCGACAAGGGTGCCAGCGCCCAGGAAGACGGGCAGCAGGACGGCACCGATAACGACCATGCGAATCACGCGGCCGCGGGTGACAACGAGCAGTGCCGGCGTCAGACCCATGGCGATGATGCCGCCGAGCGGCAGCAGACCGTTCCAAGTGCCAGTCGGGGAGAGGGGGCAGGGAACGTTGGCGAGCAGCAGAGCCTCACCCAGCATGATGGGGGCAAGGATGTTAGCGGCAGCCCAGATCTCGGCGCGGCCGGCGAGGAAGGGCCAGTCGAGACCGACGTTGAGGGTACGGCCCTGGAGCCACTTGCTGTTGTTGGCAAAGTCGGAGATGCCCTGAGACAGCGGCTCGACGGCTGCGATGAACCAAGAACCGATCATCGAGAACAGCTCAAGGCAGGTTGCGGCGGTAAAGGCGAGCGTGCAAATCTGCTGCGGGGTCTGGTGTGAAAGCAGGCCGACGAAGACGCCCAGGTAGATACCAATAGCAAACTTGGAACCCCAGAAGCCAATCATGTTGTTGAGCTTGGCAGCGTCGAAGTCGTACTTATCGAGAAAGGGGAGCACCTTGTCGATGATCTTGTTGAGCAGCATGGCCAGCGGGTTCATCATGTAGTTCATGTGAGTCGTGGTCATGGGGTTCTCCTCGGGAGCACCCAGAAGATCGTTGAACGTGGGCTTCATAAGGTCGGAGTTCATGATCTTCATGACGCCGACGAAGACGACGAGCAGCGTGGCGACGACAATGTTGGCACCAAAGTAGATGCAGGCAAGGCCGACGAAGGCAAGGTGCCAAACGTCAAAGATGTCGACGTCGATGGTGTTGGTCTTGGCGAGCACGATCATCACGATGTTGACGATGACGAGGACCATCAGGAAGTACAGCGTGTAGGGGGAGCCCCAGGTGATGGTGGCCAGCGGTGCCCAGCCCACGTCAGTGACGGTGAGCTGAAGGCCGGTAGACTCAACGAACGTCGTCATGGCGCTCGAGAAGGCCGTCGTCAGAATGTTGATGATGGCACCAATGCCGGTAATGGCGATACCGAGCTTAAGGCCGCCCTCGAGGGCCTTAGCAAACTTTACTTTGAAGAGTAGGGCAATAACCGTCAAAACGATGGTCATCATAGGGGCTGCGCCAAGGTCGATCAGCGGCTGAAAGACGGCATTAGCAAACCCGATTACTGCGTCCATGTCTCCCTCTTTCCTAAAAGAGAATTTCCTTTTCCGTATGTTGCCTTAAAAAAGGAAGATGCCGTTCCCGGTCGTCATCTTCCTTAAAGCCAAAGATTGTGCAGAGCGAAGCTGCAAAAGATTAGTTGAGACCCTTTTCCTTGATAATGGCCTCAATCTTGTCGTAAACCGGCTTAGCCATAGCAGGCATGCGATAGAGAATCGGGCCGGCGTCGACGATCGGGGTCTTAACCTCAAAGCCAAAATCGGTCTTGGCGATCTGAGCGAAGATGTCGTACTGAGAGAGCATCTCCTCGTTAACGTCCTTGATCATCACGGCGTCGCAGTGCAGGTTGTAGCCACGATTCTTGAACTCGGACTCGATGGCGTCTTTGATCTGATGGCTGGAGTTAACACCGGCGCCACAAGCTGCGAGAACCTTAATCATGATGAATTCCTTTCTCTATGCGGGTTATTCCGCGGATTCCTAAGGGTGGTTGGCTAGTCGGCAGGAAAGTTGTCGACCAAGAACTGGTAGATGGCCTTGGCGTCGGTCATGGAGAACAGCTCCTTGACGCGATCGGTGCCAAGAGCGTTAACGAAGTCCATGATCTTGGCGAGGATGCCTACCTGGGCCTCCTTGTCGTCGTTGAGGATCATAAACAGGAACGAGACGGGGAAGGTCTGCGAGGGGTCGATCATGGAGTGCCACTCGACGGGGGTCGTCAGCTTGACGGGGACGATGCGACGGGTGTGAACGAATTCGACCTCGGTGTGAGGAACGGCAAAGCTGGGCAACTCGGGGTCGACGACAGACATATCCATGCCGGTGGGGTAGCCCTTTTCGCGCTCGATGATGTTCTTGAGAAACGCGGGCGCCACATAGTTTTTGAGTGACAGCTTATTGGCGATCTCGGTAAAGACCTCTTCTTGCGTGGTGCGGTCGCAAACAAACACGGTGTCTTCGAAGAACAGATTGCTCTCTGCGGACATGTCTGCAACTCCTTCCGTTCCATGCAGATCGAACATGTTCGAATCTGTTTGTTTAAATCGTCTGTTATTTAAGTCTAATAGAATTAGTGTGTCAATCTGTTTTCTATTGTTCGGCAAAGTTCAATTTGCTTTATTGAGGCAACATTAGATTGAAATGAATTAAAAATCGCAGCTTTTTGCCTATGTATAGCCGAAGTTGATGCGTCGGATACATTCGATATTTAACGTTTGGCGTTTACTATCCTACCGTTCACCGGGAAAAACCGACCGTTTAGGGTGAGTGAGCATAACTGTTCGATTACTATAAATGCGAACAAAACCACTCAAAGGAGTAAAAATGATCAAGGCGGAGCGTCAGGATAAGGTTCGTCAGCTGCTCGAGGAGCAGGGCACGGTCTCGGTCAAAGAGATTTCTGATGCGTTAGGTGTCTCGGATATGACGATCCGCCGCGATCTTGAGGAGCTTGCGAGCCTAGGCGAGATCGAGCGCGTGCACGGCGGAGCCCGTAGTGCGCAGAGCCGTCCCCACGCTATGCTGCGCCATGAGTATTCGCACAGCGAAAAGCGCACCAAGCATGCCGAGGAAAAGCTGCAGATTGCGCGTCGTGCTGTGGAGCTTATCGAGGAAGGCTCGACCATCTTTTTGGGCCCGGGCACCACGGTTGAGCAGATGGCCTCGATGCTGCCGGCGTTTCGCCTGCGCATTGTGACCAATTCGCTTTCGGTGTTTAACCTGCTCGAGGCGCGCGAAGACTGCGACCTGTGCCTCGTGGGCGGTATGTATCGCCGCCGCACCGCCGCCTTTGTGGGCCCCATGGCCGAGGATACCCTGCGTGCGCTGGGAATCGACGCAGCCTATATCGGCGCCAACGGCATTTTGGACGGCGACGTGTCCACGTCTAACATGGAAGAGGGCCGCATCCAGCAGCTCGCCCTTAGCAAGGCCGACTCGCGCTATCTGATCGCCGACTCCAGCAAGATCGGCAAGCGCGACTTCTACACCTTCTGCCGCCTGGACAATTTGGACGCCGTGGTGTGCGAGCCGGGTATTACCGCCGAGGACCGCACTGCCATCGAGGAGCACACGCAGGTCATCTGCTAGCTAACGCTGCAGACGATACTTCTGTCCCCTGCCGGCGCGGGGATTATCGCTTCACAATGACGCGCAGAATGACATGTATATGCGCTCGGGCCAAGTATTCAGCTTGTGGGCTAGACCAGGCGGGCGTAGTCCTGTGACTGATGAAAGATGTGGGCGATATAGATTGTTTCGTGCTCAAACTTGTATAGACACACGTAGTTGTTGACGGGAAACGATCGGTAATTACGTGCCGCCAGCTCTTGCATGTGCGAGAGGGGACGTAAAAGCGGCTGCTCGCGAAGCAGATCAAGCTGATATTCAAACTCAGCGACAAAATTGCCTGCTGCACGCGGATTCTTGAGGATTTGAGCAAGGTATCCGACAATACTCTCGTACTCATATCGCGCGCTTTTGAGGATTACGACGTTATAGGTCATATTTGTCTCGTATCGAAGCCGCGAAGGATTCGTAGTCGCTGTAGTCTCCTTGCGATATTTCGTCTTCTGCCAACATCATACGAGACAACAGTTTTGCCTTGGCGATTTCTTCTTGCATGAGGCGATACTGGTCGCTGCTGATGCAGTGCATGGCCTCGTAGCCGTTCTTAGTTACGGTGACGTCGCGCTCAGACTCAACAAGCGTGGTGAATGCAGCAGTGTCCTTCATATCTCGGACGGGCACACAAGCTGACATGGGTACCTCCTTTGCGTTGGGACACAATTGTACCACGGTATGTTAAAACGTCGGCGTCGTCGAATTATCTCAATCTGTAACAGTTGGGAATAGAAAACCGGGTTAGATGTTACAGATCGAGATATTCTGCTTCGGGCTAACCGTTTGTCTCGATCTGTAACAGGTAGACGTGAAAAACCGGGCTACGTGTTACAGATCGAGATCTTCAAGTTCGGGCCATTCGTTTGTCTTGATCTGTAACAGGTGGGACCGAGAAATTGGTCTATGTGTTACAGATCGAGATAAACGGCCCGCACGGGCCGAACCAAAACAAAAAGGCCGCATGCGAACCCGTGGAGGGATTCGCATGCGGCCGACAGGGGGTATGCGGCAATAGTTAGGCCATGAGCAGGCCGGTCTCCGCGACATTCTTGTACCAGTACGCGCTCGCCTTGGGATAGCGCTTCTGGGTCTCAAAGTCGATGTAGAACAGGCCATAGCGCTTGTTATAGCCGTTGGTCCAGGAGAACTGGTCCTGCAGCGACCACACAAAGTAACCGTCGACGTTTACGCCGCCGTCGATTGCCTTGAGGATCCATGCGAGATGTTGACGCATGTAGTCGATGCGAGGGGCGTCGTCGATAAAGCCGTCCTCGAAGTCGTCCTTATAGCCCATGCCGTTCTCGGTGATGTAGATCTTCTTGTAGTTGGGGTAATCGTTCTTAATGCGCAGCAGCAGGTCGTAGAGGCCCTCGGGATAGATAATCCAGTCCCAATCGGTGGTGGGTACGCCTTCGCGCACGCATGACTCGCCCACGCCCTTGAGGAACCAGCGCGAGGATCCCTTGTCGCCGGTGCCATTGTGGTTGATGTCGTTTTCGCCCTCGGCAGCACGCAGGAACTGGCACTTGTAGGTGTTGACGCCCAGGCAATCGTTGTAGGGGAGCGCGGCGGTCAGCGCGGCGATGTCCTCGTCACGGACGTCGAGCTCGCCGCCGGCGATATGGGCCAGCTTGGTTGCGGCTTCCATGGTGTCGGCTGCATAGTGGCCGCGGAAAGTGGCGTCGAGCACCCAGCGGTTGTTGATGACATCGGCCATGCGAGCTGCCTCGCAGTCGGCAGCACTGTTGGGATCGAGGGGATACTTGGGCTCCAGGTTCTGGACAATGCCGATCTCGCCCTCAAAGCCGCCCTCATGGAAGGCGACGACAGCCTTGGCGTGGGCCACCATCATGTTGTGCATGAGCTGGAAAGCCTTGTCCAGGCGATACTTCTCGCCGTGCGGCCAGTTGCCGACGATAAAGCTGCCCTCGGCGGTCGCGGGAATCTCGTTAAAGGTAAACCAGTGCTTGACCTCGGTGAACTCGGCAAAGCAGAACTTGGCGTACTCGACAAAGGCGTCGATCGTCGTGCGTGTCAGGAAGCCCTCGCCGCCGTTCTGGTAAAAGGCCTCGGGCGTATCGAAGTGATCGAGCGTGACATAGGGGATAACGCCGGCTTTATTGCAGGTGGCAAAGAGCTCGTGATAGAAGGCGACACCCTCGGGGTTAATCTCGCCGGTGCCACTGGGGAAGATACGGCTCCAAGCGATGGAGACGCGGATACCGTTGATGCCGAAGCGCTGGCACAGGTCGATATCGACCGGGTACTTGTTGTAGAAATCGCTTGCGGGATCGGGGGAGAAGCGACCCTGAGCAGCCAGGAAATCGTCCCAGGGCACTTTGCCCTTGCCGTGCGTACGGGTCTCGCCCTCAACCTGGTAAGCAGCGGTGGCGCCGCCAAACACAAAGCCGTCGGGGAACTGCATGGGGTTGGTCATGAGTCATCCTTTCTGTGGGATACGAATAGGGAGAGGTGCCCGAACCGGGAATCCGGGCACCAACAGAGGGAGGAACTAGTCGAGGTTCTCGCGGAGCCACTTGATGGCGCCAGCGGGGTCGCGAGTAAGGTCGATAGATTCCTTACCGCGGGGAGCGAGCAGCTTAATGCCCAGGCGATCGGTGTCGGCCTTCATGTCGTTGTAGTAGCTACGAACCTGCGGGGCGAGCACGATAACGTCGTACTGATCCATGATGGCAGTGTGCTGGCCATAGGCGCCTGCGGAGGAAGCGATGTTCTCTCCGGTCTGCGCAGCACCTTCCTTGATGGCGTTGGCGAGCATGGCAGAGGTGCCGGCGCCGGCGCACAGGACGAGGACCTTCAGGCCATCGACATCCTTCTTAGCGGATGCGTCGAAGGCGGGCTCGGGCTGATCGGCGACAGGCTTGCTGTCGGCGGCAGCGGCGGTCGGCTCGACGGAAGCGGCGGTCTGCTCGACAGCGGGCGCAGAGGTGCTGGCGGTGATGGTGGCAGCACCATCGGACTCGAGACCCAGCTCGGCGGCGCGCTCGGCCTCCTGGTCGCAGAGCAGCTTATCGTATGCCTTCAAGAACGGCAGGTAGATGATGGCGTCCAGCAAGATGATGATCGCGACAAATACCAGGGCGATAAGCTGGAAGTTCGTGGTGATGAAGATGCCGATGGGGGCAGGGGTAGCCCAAGGCACCACGAAGGAGAAGCCGTTCATGCCCACGTTGTCGATAAAGAACTTGGCAACACTTACGTTGACGCAGCCGGCGGCAACAAAGGGGATGAGCATGTAGGGGTTAAGGATCATCGGCGCGCCAAAGAGCAGCGGTTCGTTGACGGCGAAGGCAACAGGAACGATCGAGGCCTTACCGACGGCTTTGAGCTGCTTGGACTTCATAAAGAGAATCAGCAGAAGCGGCACGATGAACGTGGCGCCGGTGCCGCCGAACTCACCCACGAGCGACATGTTAAAGGTGAGGGAGTGGGCGGGGTGGCCGCCGGCCAGCAGAACCTGCAGGTTCTCAGCCTGGTTGGCAAGACGGATGGGGTCGATGCCCGGCTGGACAATCGAAGGACCATGGACACCGATGAACCAGAAGAACGCGGTGGCTGCCTGGATAAGGATAAGGCCAGGATAGGTTTCTGCCGCAGTGAAGAGCGGGGAGAGCAGCTTGATGAGCAGCTCGGAGAACGGAACGCCCATGAGGTTGCGCACGACAACATCGATGATGCCGCAGATGATGACAGCGCCGCCAAAGGGGATGATGTCGCGGAAGTTCTGAGCGATGGCGCCCGGAACCTCCTTGGGCAGCTTAATGGTCAGATCGCGCGAGACGCAGAACTTATAGACCCACACGGTAATGAACGCGGCGATATAGGCCGAGAACAGACCGCGCGTACCCATGCTGGTGCAATCGAAGACAGAAAGCTCGGAGCCGTTGAACTTGGTGGTGAACTGCGTAACAGCGAGCAGCAGCATGCTGCACTGGGCGGCAACCATGGTGGAGCCGTCGTTGAGCACCTTGCCGGCGGGCATGCGACGGTTCATGGAAGCCGTAAAGTTCTTGGCGGTGGTGCCGGCAACCATGATGCCCATGACGCCCATGGTGAAGTTGTACAGCTTGTTGCACCAGTCGATGAGCGGCTGGGGCAACGTGATTCCAACTACGCCGGGAAGGGTGGCGATCAGCAGAAAGATCGAAGAGGTAAGGACGATGGGCATGCACCCAAGGAATCCGTCTTTGATGGCCTGGAGGTAGATGTTTCTCGAGATCTTCTCGAAGAACGGTTGATGCTTTTCGAGCATCTTTACGATGGCGTCCATAGAGCTCCTTTGCTACTTGATGCGCGATGCATGTGGATGGAACTGGTCGTCGATGGATGGTCAGGACTGCCCGGAAACCTTCCTGCTTAAGGAAGGCATTGCGAAATGACAACGTTGTCATTTCGTTAATGACAACGTAAGACATTTTTGGAAGAGCAACAAGGATATACGGGTGAGCGGTCGATATTGTCCGGTAAACGGTTGATTTGTCAGTCGGGCAGGTAGTGTATGCTAGAACGCAAAAAGCAAGCGATAGAGAACCGAGTGGAGAAGCAGTGGCAACGATGGACAAGAAAAATGTCTCAATGAATGATGTGGCAGTTGCCGCGGGCGTTTCTCTCAAGACGGTGTCGCGCGTGATCAACGAGCCCGATAGCGTGCGAGAGTCGACACGCGATAGGGTCCATGCTGCCATGGAAGCGCTTGGGTTCCGGGCGAACTTTGCCGCGCGTTCACTCAAGTTGGGCCGTTACGGGTGCATCGGCGTGGTGCTGTTCCACTTGTCGGGCGGCAACGTGGACATGATTGACGGTATCGCCGATGCCGCTGCAGAGCGAGGCTTTGCGCTCACGATGATTAAAAAGCGGGCGGGGGAGAAGATGACCCTTGACGAAGCGGCACGTAGGATGTCGCAGCTTCCCGTCGACGGCATGATTTTCAACCTGCGCCAGATGGTCGATGACTTTGATACCTTTGAGGCGCCGAAAGACCTCAAGACGGTGATTATCACGTCGATGGAACATCCTACCTGCTCTACCGTCAGTGACGACCAAGAGGGCGGCGCGCGCATGGCATGCGAGTACTTCTTGAATCGCGGACACAAGAATGTGTACTTCGTCTCTGGTAAGAAAGAGTCGCTGTCGAGCCAGTGCCGTATGAAAGGTTGGCGTGCGGCACTCGAGACGCGTGGCATTGAGCCGCCCGAGCCTCTGCAAGGCGATTGGAATGCGGATAGTGGCTATGCTGCGGGCCTTGTGCTTGCCGATAAACCCGATTGCACGGCGGTCCTCGCAGCTAACGACTGCATGGCAAACGGCGTGATGATGGCTTTACGTGACAAAGGGCTCAGTGTGCCCGATGATGTGTCCGTGATCGGCTTTGATGACGAGCTTTACAAGACGATTCCCAACTCGATTCTGACGTCGGTGAAGTTCCGCCACCGCGAGCTGGGCGTCCGTGCGCTTAATGAGGTCGTCGCAGGTCTGGAAGCCCCGAGCTCCAGAAGCCGTACGCTTGTCTCGGGTGTGCTGGTCGAGCGTTCCAGCGTAAAGGACCTGCGGGCGTAGACGTGCTCGGCCTGTTCGTCTAAATCTGTAACAGCTAGGACCCAAAAACTCGGCTAGATGTTATAGATTTAGACAATTCGGTCCGGCTTATTCCGTTTGTCTCGATCTGTAACAACTAGACGGTCAAAAGTGGTCTACATGTTACAGATCGAGACAAACGGCCCGCCCTCGGTCCGCCCAAAAACAAAAACGGCGGATACGACCAAGGATGCTGGAGCATCCACCGGGAAGGTCGTATCCGCCACACGGAAAGAGGTGCATGGACGCAGCGCCCATGCGATCGGGAATGGTAAGGTGCACGGCAGCGTGATGGTTACGGCGGCCGATGGCGTTAACTAGTCCAGACGACGGGTCTGCGCCACGTGCTTATACCAGTATGCGCTTGCCTTGGGCGTGCGCTTTTGGGTTTCAAAGTCAACGTAGAAGAAGCCGTAACGCTTGTTGTAGCCATTGGTCCAGGAGAACTGATCCTGCAGGCTCCACAGGAAGTAGCCGCCCACGTTGACGCCAACCTCCATGGCCTTGAGCAACCAGCGCAGGTGCTGCTCGATGTAGTCGATGCGCGGCTGGTCGTCCACAAAACCGTCCTTGTAGGGGTCCTTGTAGCCCATGCCGTTCTCGGTGATGAAGATCTGCTTGTAGTTGGGGTAGCGCTGCTTAATGTAGACGAGCAGATCGAACAGGCCCTCGGGATAGATGATCCAGTCCCAGTCGGTGGTGGGGATACCAGGCTTGTTCACATGCTCGCCAATGCCCTTAACGCGCCAGCGGCCAGTGCCCTTCTCGCCCGTACCGTTGTGGTGCAGGTCGTTCTCGCCGTCGTAAGCCTTCAAGAAACGGCACTGGTAGTTGTTAACGCCCAGGTAGTCGTTGTAGAGCGCTGCCTCGCGCATGATTTCCAGATCCTCGTCCAGGATCTCGATGGTGCCGCCCGAGACGGCAGCCAGGCGGTTGGCGCACTCGAGGGTGTCGGGCGCATAGTCGCCGCGGAAGGTGGCATCGAGCAAGAACTGGTTCTGCAGCACGTGCTCGTTGTTGGCGGCCTTGATGTCGGCGGGGTCGTTCTCGTTGAGCGGATACTTAAACTCCAACGACTGAATGACGCCGATCTTGCCCTTAAAACCGCCGTTGTGGAAGGCAAGCACAGCCTTGGCGTGGGCGAGCATCATGTTGTGCTCGCACTGGAAAGCCTCGGCCAGATGCGCCTTGACGCCACCGGGGAAGGTGCCCTCGATGTAGGTGTTGGAGGCGTCGGCCCAGATCTCGTTAAAGGTGAACCAGTAGGTTACCTGGTCGGCGTACTCCTTAAAGCAGAAGGTGGCAAAGTTCACAAAGGCGTCGATGGTCTCGCGGTTGAGGAAGTCACCCTTCTCAAAGAGGGGCAGCGGCGTGTCAAAGTGATGCAGCGTGACAAACGGCTCAACGTGGTGCTTATGGCACTCGGCGAAGAGGTCGTGGTAGAACTGGACGCCCTCGGGGTTGATTTCGCCGATGCCGTTGGGGAAGATGCGACTCCAGGCAATGGAGAGGCGAATGCCGTTGATACCGAACTCCTCGCACAGCTCCAAGTCGACGGGGTACTGGTTGTAGAAGTCCGAAGCGGGATCGGGGGAGAAGCGGCCCTGGGCCTCCAGGAAGTCATCCCAGGCAACCTTGCCCTTACCGTGAGTGCGGGTCTCGCCCTCTACCTGGTAAGCAGCAGTGGCGCCGCCAAAGACAAAGTCCTCGGGAAACTGCGCGGGCGGGTTGGTGACGCTAGCAGGGTTAACGGACATGATGAAATATCCAATCGTCTAAATCGAAGGGCCAGCCGGCTGTTGATGGTCGGCTGGCCCTGAGCGTTACTTACTTCGAAAGCTGCTCGGAGACGAAGGCGAGAGATTTGTCGCCGTTCTGGGAGAGCTCGATGTACTGCTTGCCACGGCAGGCGACGCACTTGTTGCCCACGCGCTCGCAGTCCTTTTGCAGGTCGGCCAGGTAGCTGGCGGCCTGCGGGGCCAGGACGACCAGATCAAAGTCGGGGAGCATGTCCACGTGGTTGCCATATGCCTCGGCAGCGGTCTCAAGACTGATGCCGCGCTCCTTGGCGGCCTTGGCCAGCGCGTTGGCGAGCAGGCCCGAGGTTCCGCCGCCCTGGCAGAGCACGAGCACGCGCTTGCCGTTGAGGTCGCTGGCGGTCGTTGCCTCGGCAGCGGATGCTGCAGAAGCGGCGGGGGAGTCGGCCTTCACGGCATCGGCAGCAGCGCCGGCGGCAACGCTCTTGGCGTCAGCCTTGCCCTGGAAGGCATCGTTAAGCTTGGCGGCCTTCTCGGCGTTCTTGGCGGCGAGCTCCTCCTCGGAAATCTCGGCCTCCTCGGCGCACTTCTGGGCGTCATAGGCACGGAAGAACGGATAGTACAGAACGAAGTCGACGACCAGGATAAGGGCGAGCATCACAAAGGCGAGCGGCTGGAAGCCCAGACCCATGATGGTGCCGATGGGGCCGGGGACAGTCCAAGGCAGGGTGTACATAAAGCCGTTCATGCCCAAGAAGTCGATAAAGATCTTGAGGATCCAGATGTTGGCGATCGGGGCAAAGACAAACGGGACAAAGAAGACGGGGTTGAGCACGATGGGTGCGGCGAACAGCAGCGGCTCGTTGACGGCAAAGCACACGGGGACGATAGCTGCCTTACCGACGGCGCGCATCTCCTGAGACTTGGCCAGGAAGCAGAACATAAAGACCAGGACGAGCGTGGCGCCGGTGCCGCCCATGCAGACGACGAAGTACTGGGCACCCTGGGTCAGGACAGCGGAAGCGTGCTGACCAGCCTGGAACGCAGCCAGGTTGTCGGTCATGTTGGCAACGAGGGCGGCGGCGATGGCGGGCTCGACGATTGAGGGGCCGTGGACGCCCACGAACCAGAACAGGCTCATGGCGCCGTAGATTACAGCGAGGCCGATGTAGCCATCGGCAGCGGTGAACAGGGGCTGGAACACCTGGATGACGCCCTGGGCAAAGCAGAAGCCAAAAGCAGCGCGGAAGACGATGTCAAAGACCCAAAAGACGGTGATGCAGACGGAGAAGGGGATGATGTCCTTAAAGGTCTGCGAGATGTTGGGCGGAACCTGCTCGGGCATCTTGACGGTGATGTTGCGCTTAATGAAGAACTTGTAGATGATGCCAGTCACAAACGCAGCGATGAAAGCGGTCAGCAGGCCCTTGGAACCAAGGTAGGTGGTGTTGAAACCGCTGGCGGCGTCCGTGGCGATGGTGTCGCTCGAAAGGAGCAGAAAGCCGATGATGGCCGCGCACATGCACGAGATGAAGTTGATCTGGTTGTTCTTGGGCAGATCGCGGTTCTGAGCGTCGGCGAAGTGCTTGGCCGTGGTGGCGGCGCAGGCGATGGCCAGGATGCCCATGGAGTAGTTGTAGCACTTCCACAGGGCGTTGTTGATGTCATCGGGCCAGTAGAAACCCCAGATGTTGGGGACCGAGGCTACCAGGCAAAAGATGGACGAGAAGATGATGATGGGGATGACGGAGATAAAGCCGTCGCGGATCGCCTTGAGGTACTTGTTGCGGGCGATCGCGTTGAAAAAGGGCTGGCCCTTTTCGATGATGGCGATGAGTTGCTCCATGCAAAGCTCCAAAGAGTCGGTGGGTTAGCAACGATGGTAGCTTTTGACATTCGGTTGCCAAAATGTTGACGTTGCCATTTTGTGACACAAAAAAAGAAGCGAACCGGTGGTTCCTGTGTCTGCGAACCGTCGATTCCTTACGCGTAAACGTTTGAGCCGCCCGGTGGCTCTGTGTTTGCACAATGGCAACGTTAACATTTGGGCGCTAAAAGCCGTTCGGGGAAGCAAAAATGTCGGTGAACGGTAGGTTTTGGGTGGTGAGCGTATGGTGGGGGAGGCGTTGGATATACTTGAAGGCGTTAAAAATGACTGCGCAAGGTGCCACCAATGGCATCGTTGACATAGAAAGATCGACCTATGGCCGCTGTTAAAAAATCGGTATCCGTCAAAGACGTAGCGCGCCTCGCGGGCGTCTCGGAGCAGACAGTCTCGCGTACGGTGCACGATTCGCCTAGCGTGCGCCCCGAGACCAAGGAACGCGTGCGTGCCGCCATGCGCGAGCTGGGGTATCGCCCCAATTTTGCCGGTCGATCGCTGCGCCGTGGCAAGTTTAAGACCGTCGGCGTTGCCATGTTCAACATTACCGGTACCGGCAACCTCGACCGCATGGAGGGCTTTGCCGCCGCCGCCGATAAGCACGGCTATGCCATCACCCTCACTAAAGTAGACGGGCATCCGTATACCCTCGAGAGCGCATCGTCGCGTATGAGTGCACTGCCGGTGGACGGTATGGTTGTAATCATGAACCGCATGCCGGCGGACTTTGGAACCTTTGAACCGCTGCCCGGTATGCAGACAGTGCTCGTTACCATGCTGGAGCACCCGTTGTGCTCGACGGTCGATAACGATCAGTTCGATTGTTCACGCCAAGTGGTCGAGTACTTGCTGGGGCAGGGACACAAGACCGTGCACTTTATCTCGTGCCCCGAGCGCTCGCTTTCGGGCATGCGGCGCGAGGAAGGCTGGCGTGAGACATTGCGTGCGCATGGCATTGAGCCCCCGCAGCTCGTGCGCGGCGACTGGGCAGCGCAGAGTGGATATGCTGCCGGCCAGGTGCTTGCGGATGATCCGACCTGCACGGCCATTTATGCCTCCAACGACGCCATGGCCTACGGCTGCATCCGTGGGCTCGAGTCGCGCGGGAAGTGCGTGCCCCAGGACGTGAGCGTGGTGGGTGTTGACGATAGCCTGGGCGATATCGTGCCCGACCGTCGCCTGACCACGGTGCGCTTTGACAACAAGCGCGTCGGCATGTGGGCGGTCGACAAGATTGCCGGCGCCGAGGGCGTTGAACCCGGTGTGGAGCACATGCTGTTTCCGGGCGTGCTCGTCGAGGGCGATACCGTGCGCGACGTACGCTAGGGTGTGGACCTGTTTGGGTTGCCGATAATTGTGTTTGATATTGTTCAGATTGGTTTGGAAACCGTTCACGGGTGAAAAGCAACCGTTCATAGCTTGAAATTGCATTTTGCGCTGTTCTTTTTTGTTTGAATGTTACTGTTTCTGCCATACACAACGCAGCGCGTATGCCCGGACGCGATGCTCTCCGTTGGTTCATATGTGAAAGGAACGCAATATGGCAACCAAAGAAGAAATCTCGATGG
>CABSNA010000008.1 GCA_902478865.1 uncultured Collinsella sp. | reverse complement strand
CGTCAGATGTGTATAAGAGACAGGTTGGATGAAGCGGCTCTCGACGAGTTTCTCGACGCAGGGGAGCTTTCGACTGCCACGCTTTTGCGGCTGGTCGCAGAGCGAAAGTTGTTTCCCTGCTTTGCGGGCTCGGCGCTCAAGGACCAGGGTGTGGCAGAGCTACTCGACGGCATATGCGCTCTGATGCGCGAGCGAACATGGCCTCAGGAGTTCGCCGCGCGTGTCTACCGCGTGAGTCGTGGAGACCGTGGCGAGCGTCTTACCTGGGTCAAGGTGACGGGCGGTGTGCTGCGTGCAAAGCAAGTTGTCGAGGGATGCTCTGGCGCCTCCACTTGGGAGCAAAAGATCGACCAGGTGCGCATCTATAACGGCGAGAAATACGAGCTTGCCCAGGAAGTTGCCGCTGGTGGCATCTGCGCCGTGACGGGTCTTGCGCACGTTCGCCCAGGGGACGCCCTGGGCGCGGAGCCCGCGGGCGATGCGCCCGTCATTGCGCCGGTCCTCACCTATACGGTGCTGCCGAACGAGCACGATGTCCATACGGTGTTCAAAGCACTGACTGAGCTGGCGGACGAGGATCCCATGCTCGGCGTAAACTGGAATACGCATCTTGAACAAATACATCTGCAGCTCATGGGGGCGGTGCAGCTCGAGGTCGTGCAGCGGGTGCTGGCCGATCGCTTCGGTCTTTCGATTGCGTTTGAGCCCGGCGGCATCCTCTATAAGGAGACCATTTCGCAGCCGGTCGAGGGCGTGGGCCACTTTGAGCCACTGCGCCACTATGCCGAGGTGCATCTGCGTCTGGAGCCGTTGCCAGCGGGTTCGGGCGTGCAGTTTGGCACCGTGACCTCGACCGATGAGCTCGATCTTAACTGGCAACGTCTGGCGCTCACCAACGCCATGGAGCGCGATCACCTGGGCGTGCTGACCGGCTCGCCCATCACCGATGTGCGCATTACGCTCACGGGTGGCCGTGCGCATGCCAAACATACCGAGGGCGGCGATTTTCGCCAGGCCACGTACCGCGCGATTCGCCAGGGTTTGATGCAGGCGCGCGAGGCCGGCGCGGCGGTGCTGTTGGAGCCGTGGTATCGCTTTGAGCTCGAGGTGCCGGGGGAGTGCGTGGGTCGGGCGCTCTCGGATGCCACGCGTATGGGTGCCGAGTACGAGCCGCCGACGATGGCGGGAGACCGGGCGAAGCTTGTGGGTCGCGTGCCGGCATCTGAGGTACAGGATTACGCGCTGGAGGTGGCTGCCTACACGAGCGGTCGCGGTCATCTGTACCTAGAGTTTGCCGGCTATGCGGTTTGTCATGATGCCGAGTGCGTAATCGAGACGGCCGCCTATGAGCCCGAGGCCGATCTGCCCAACACGCCCGACTCGGTCTTTTGCTCTCACGGCGCCGGCTACACGGTCAAATGGTACGACGTACCCGCCGCAGCTCACGTAAAGGTCGATCCCGCCACCTTCCGCCCCTGGCGAGCAGCAGACGCGGAGTTCTTCTGCCATAGGTGATAGAAGGACAGCCCCTTTGTCACCCGCTGTTGGTATAACTCGGTGTAAGTTGGTATAACTATAGGCAGGGTTTGCCAATCCGAGGAGTCCGACATGAATCCAAATCCCTTTAAGCCCACTGCCGGCAAGCGGCCTCCGATGCTCATCGGTCGAGAGTCGGTCATCGAAGATTTCGAGGAAGGACTCGACAACGGCGCCGGAGCGCCGGGTAGGCTCATGCTCATTACGGGAAACCGCGGCTGCGGCAAGACGGTTCTCCTGCGGGAGCTGCAACGTCTAGCCAGCGAGCGCGGATGGTCGGTTATCTCTGATTCCGCTTCGCTTGGCTTATGCGACCGCTTAGCCGACGCGCTTCGCTCGAATAAACCCGTTGTGACGTCAATGGAGTTCGGGTCGTCGTTTGGCCGGATGTCGGTCGAGGCGGCGCGAGCAAAGGGCGAGACGTTACGAGGGCTGGTCAACGAGCGCCTCAAGAAGCTCGGTCCAGGCAAGGGCATACTGTTTGCGATTGACGAGGCGCAATCTGCGTCTATCGAGGAACTGGCGGCTCTTGCCGTTCTCTATCAGCAGGTGCTCGGAGACCAGGATGCCACGGGCTTGTCCGATAGCGACCAGCGCGGTCTTGCGCTGGTGTTCGCCGGCTTACCCAGTATGGTTGACGATCTGCTCGAAGAGCCGAGCGTGACGTTTTTGCGGCGTGCCCAGCAGCGTACGTTGGGGGCGATCTCTTTGCCCAAGGTGCGCGATTCATATATCCAGACGGTCAAAGACGCTGGTCTTCACGTTGACGCGGAGACGGCGGACCTTGCGGCACACAAGAGCATGGGGCATCCCTACATGGTTCAGCTGGTGGGCTATTACATGTGGCGGTCTGCTGTTCGACGCGGCTCGCAGGTCATCGAAAGGCGCGATGTCGAGGATGGCCATGCGGATGCCGTCTCCGAGTTCTACGAAGCGGTTGACGCGCCCCTGTATTACGGGCTGCGCAGTCCACAGCGCCTTTTTATCGAGGCTATGGCGGTTGACGAGGGCGAACCGACGCGCATGGCGGATATCATTGAGCGTTGTGATCGTACCCAGAGCTGGGCGAGTAAATATCGCGCAAGCCTGATTCGCGAGCGCGTCATCGAGGCTGCCGGATACGGCCTCGTCCGGTTTACCGTGCCCATGCTGGGCGCGTACATTCGCGATCGAGTTTTATGGCATGAGTAGGGTGATAAAGGTGACGGAACAGAAGATGAGCCCGCAGGCTATCGAGGTGCGTGGCGCGCGCGTTCATAACCTTAAAGACATCGATATCGATATTCCGCTGGGAAAGCTTGTGGGCATTGCCGGCGTGTCGGGTTCGGGCAAGAGTTCGCTGGCGCTGGGGGTTCTTTATGCCGAGGGCTCGCGCCGTTACCTGGAGGCGCTCAGCACCTATACTCGCCGTCGTCTGACGCAGGCCGAACATGCCCAGGTGGATGAGGTCTTGCACGTGCCGGCGGCGCTCGCGCTGCACCAGCGTCCGAGCGTACCGGGCGTGCGCTCGACCTTTGGCACCATGACCGAGCTCAACAATAGCCTGCGTCTGCTCTTTAGCCGTTGTGCCCATCACGTGTGCCCGCACTGCGGGGCGCGCGTGGAGCCGAGCCTTAACGTTGCTGCTGGCCTATCGCTCACGTGCCCCGCATGCGGCCGCGAGTTCTACGCGCCGGGTGCCGAGGACCTTGCCTTTAACAGCGGCGGCGCGTGCTCTACCTGCGGCGGCACTGGTGTCATGCGCGAGGTGGACGAGGCGAGTCTGGTGCCCGACGAGTCAAAGACCATCAACGAAGGCGCGGTGCTTCCCTGGGGTACGCTCATGTGGGATCTGATGAAGCAGGTGGCAGGTGAGATGGGCGTGCGCACCGACGTGCCGTTTAACCAGCTCACGCCTCAAGAGCGCGACATCGTGTTCCATGGTCCAGCGGTTAAGAAGCACATTCTCTACGTTCCCAAAAACGGCGAGGGTGCTACGCCGCTCGACTTTACCTATTACAACGCCGTCTATACCGTCGAGAATGCGCTCGCCAAGGTTAAGGACGATAAGGGCTTAAAACGCGTTGCGCGCTTTTTGCGCGAGGGAGCATGCCGTGACTGTGGTGGCACGCGTCTTTCCGAGGCTGCGTGCCAGCCCCAAGTGCGCGGTATCAATCTGGCGCAGGCGGCGGCCATGACGCTGGGCGAGGCGATTGAGTGGGTGCGTGGCGTGCCCGCATCCTTGCCGGTCGAGATGCGGCCCATGGCGACGGATATCTGCGATTCGTTTTTGGGTGCGGCCCGTCGTCTGGTCGACCTGGGCCTTGATTACCTTTCACTCGACCGCGCCGGTGCCACGCTCTCCACGGGTGAGCGCCAGCGCGTGCAACTCGCCCGCGTGGTGCGCAATCGATCGACGGGTGTGCTTTATGTGCTGGACGAGCCTTCGATTGGCTTGCATCCTGCCAATGTCGACGGCCTGGTAGGCGTGATGCGCGATCTGGTGGATGACGGCAACACCGTGGTCGTTGTCGACCACGATACGCGCGTACTGGCGGAAGCCGACTACCTGGTCGAGATGGGCCCCGTTGCCGGAGCGGGCGGTGGCAACGTGATCGCCGCTGGTACGGTAGACGAGGTCGAACAATCGCAGGGCAGTCGCATCGCGCCGTTTTTGCGCGCCGAGCCCAAGCGTTTGCGCCCACAGGTGACTGACGAGGAAATGTTCGACCAGGGCCATATCTGCATGGCGACCAATGCTATCCATACCGTCAAGCCGCTTGAAGTCGATATCCCACGCGGCCGTCTCGTCGCGGTGACGGGCGTTTCGGGTTCGGGCAAGACGACGCTCGTGCTCGAGACGCTCATCCCGGCGCTTAAGGCGCAGGCAGCTGGCGAGCGCTTGCCACGCCATGTGCGCTGGATCGATGCCGAAGGCATTGCCCGCGCCAACCTGATTGACGCTACGCCCATTGGCGCCAATGTTCGCTCGACGGTGGCAACTTATGCCGACATCCATGACGAGCTGCGCCGCGCCTTTGCCCGTACGCCCGAGGCTAAGGCAGCTGGCTACAAGGCGGGCGCCTTTAGCTACAACACCGGCGCCTTGCGCTGCCCTACGTGCGACGGCACGGGCTCGATATCGCTCGACGTGCAGTTTTTGCCCGACGTCGAGATCGTCTGCCCGGCATGTCGCGGTTCGCGTTATGCGGACGCGGCTTCGCATATCCATCGTGAGGGCAAGGACGGGAGTCTGCTTACGTTGCCGCAGCTCATGGACATGAGTGTGGACGAGGCCCTCGACGCCACGGTGGGACTCAAGAAGGTTCAGACGCGCTTGCAGACCTTGCACGACCTGGGCTTGGGCTATCTCACGCTCGGCGAGCCCACACCGGCGCTCTCGGGCGGCGAGGCTCAGCGCCTTAAGCTCGCGAGCGAGATGGGCCGCGTGCAGGACGATGCCGTATTCGTATTCGACGAGCCCACGATCGGCCTACATCCGCTCGATGTTCAGGTGTTGCTGAGTGTGTTCGACGGCCTTGTTGCCAAAGGCGCCACGGTTATCGTGATCGAGCACGATCTCGACCTTATCCGTAACGCCGATTACGTGATCGACATGGGCCCGGGCGGTGGCGACGCCGGCGGGCAAATCGCCGGCGCCGGCACGCCGGGCGACATCGCAGCCTGCTCCAAGAGCATTACCGGCCGCTATCTATAGCCAATGTGACAAAGGGACAGCCCCTTTGCCTCATTGATGTCTATTTCACGCATTGAGCCGCGAGATAGTCGCGGAAGAATGGCAATTCAAATGCGACGAGCCCTCGTCCTCGTTCCCCGATGATGCCGGCATCTATCATGCGGCGTCGGTAGCGGGAGACCTGCTGTGGCGAACGCTTAAGGCGCTCGACAAGGTCAGCGGTGGTGGACTCTTCCTCGTCATCGAGCATGGCGATGAGGAATCGCTTGTCCTCTGCAGTGAGTTCCCGATAGGTTGCCGCGAGGATTCGGTCGTCCATCTCGTCGCGCGCGATTTTGATTCCCAGGTCAAAGTCGCGCGACGAGATTTCCTTCGAATCGCTTGTGAGATCCCAGGCACGGTAGCCTACGAGTTGCAATAGGAAGGGAAAACCAGAGATCGAGCGAACGGCTCTATCGATTCCCTCGGCATCTGCCAGGCGATCGTTTTCCTGGATCGTGCGAATCAAGGCCTCGCGTACGTCATAGTCGGCAATGCGACCCAGATGATATTGTTGGGCGCGGCGAAGGAACGAGACCGTCTTGTGGTTCAGCAACGTCGAGACGTTGTTGGGAAGTCCCGCCATGAGCAGTGCGACGCGTTTTCCATCGGTCACAAAGTGCTGATACGTCGCTGCGAGCTGAATCATCTCGTCGAGTGTCGGGTCCACCTCGTCAACCGTGACGAGCAGACCGGTGCCCGCCTCGTTGAGCTGGTCGATGATGTCGCTCATGCGATAGCGCCAGGTTGAGGCATCGTGAACGCGATTGACCTCAATGCTGCCGAGCGGTGCAATTCCAAGCCCAGTGACTTCGAAGTTGTTAGACGGGTCGATGAGATGGCCGGCAGCACGTTTCGCCCCGAACTCGATTTCCTCAAGCATTCCCGAGAGCGCGGTCGTCTTTACGGCTATCCAGCCGTGGGATTCCGCCCTTGTCGCGAGCGACGACATGAGAGCGGTTTTACCGGTTCCACGCGCGCCTGAGAAAATCGAGGTCAATTCTGGGCGCCTGCGCTGGCTCAAGAAGGCACGGTCCAAATCCCGAATAATCTGTTGTCTGCCAGCGAGATGGGCAGGAACCTCACCAAAACTGGGGGTAAACGGGTTCTCGAGATATTTCACAAAGCTCTCCTTTCACATCGCCGTTTAATTTCATTTTATTTTAGTTAATTCTGATTAAAAGCAATGGTTCGTTATTTAGAGCATCAATGAGGCAAAGGGACAGCCCCTTTGCCTCATTGATGCCAAAACCAGCTTGTCAAGAGCTAGAGGGTTTAAAAAACTGCCATTTCTACCCCGTCCCTAATGGCAGGTTTGTTACATTCCCGGAAAGCCTGTTTGGCGCAGAGCTTCGTAGAGGACAATGGCGGCGCTGTTGGATAGGTTGAGGGCGCTGATGCGGTAGTCGTCCGGATTGATGAAGTTGCCGCAGATATCCTGCTGGAGGATGGCCTCGTGGCTGTCCTCGGTATGCCCCAGCGATTCTTCGTGGGCTTCCCAAGCCTCGGCGTTATCGAGTGAGTCGCAATCGCGCAGCATGGGGATGCGCTCGCAGCGCTCGGGCGCCGCGGCAAGCAGTGGCTCGGGAATGCCCGAGCTCTCGCTGCCAAAGACCAAGTAGTCGCCATCGCGGTAGGCACTCTGCGCATAGGTGCGGCGTGCCTTTTTGGTCAGCAGATGCAGGCGTTCGTCGGCAGGGGAGAGACCATTGCGCGCAAGGAAATCCTCCCAGCTGGCATAGGTGGTCACGTCCAGGTTTTGCCAGTAGCCCAGGCCGGCGCGACGTACCGTCTTGTCGTCGAGCGAAAAGCCCAGTGGCTCCACCAGATGCAGACGGGCGCCGGTGACCACGCAGGTACGGCCGATATTGCCCGTATTGGCCGGAATCTCGGGCGCATACAGCACGATGTTGAACATGAATCTCCTTGGCTCAGAACGAAAAACCACCACGAAGGGCACCTTCGTGGTGGTTTGGCGGTTACGTAGGCGGAAAAATACCCGCTTGGATAAACCTAGGCGCGGTGCCAGTCGGTCAGGCAAGCATCGAGGGAGGCGATGAGCGCATCCTTGTCCATGTGACGGCCGATGATGCACAGGCTCGTCATGCGGTCGCCCGTCTCGTCGTCCCAAATCTGCATGATCTCGGGGTTCTCGTCGATGATCTTCTGCTTCTCGCCCTCGGGCGCCGAGTCAACGAACAGGCCGTTCTCCATCAGGCGCATCTGGTGGCCGGCCTGCTCGAACATGTAGCACATGTCCGGATCGCCGGTCTGCCACAGCGGGCCCTTGACGCGAATGACCTCGTCGGGCCACTCCTGCTCAACAAAATCGGTGAACTTCTGCAGGTCAAACGGCTTGCGGCGCGAGTACACAAAGGTCTCGATGTCGTACTCGAGCACCTCGGGGTCGTCGTGCTCCTCGGGATGCTCCATGGCCTCGATCCAGGCGGCGGAGTTGTAGGCGCGCATAAAGTCGAAGCGGTCGGTGTCGAGCAGCTCCTCCATGGGGACCTCGCCGTTTTGGGCCTCGACGATCACGGCATCTTTCTGCAGGCTGCGCACGATGGCCTTGAGCTCGGCGATCTGCTCAGGGCTCACGGTATCGGTCTTGTTGAGAATCAGCGTGGAGCAGAACTCGATCTGCTGGATGAGCAGGCTCTCGATGTTGTCCTCGTCGATATCCTCTGCTAGCAGGTCGCGACCGCCGTTGAACTCGTCGTACATGCGGGCGCAGTCGACCACGGCCACGATGTTGTCGAGCGCGAGCTTGGGCTCGCCGCCCACCTTGGCCTCGTCGCAGAAGCTCGAGATGGTGTAGGCGATGGGGATAGGCTCGCAAATACCCGATGCCTCGATGATGATGTAGTCGAAGTTGCCCGAATCGGCGATGCCCTGCAGCTGGTTGGCAAGGTCGTCCGAAAGCGTGCAGCAGATGCAGCCGTTGGTGAGCGGGATGAGGTCATCGGTCTCGGAAAGGCCGCCGTCGGCGATAAGGCTGGCGTCGACGTTGATCTCGCCGATGTCGTTGACGATCACGGCGGCGCGGATGCCGCCGTCGTTAGCGAGGATGTGGTTGAGCAGCGTGGTCTTGCCGGCACCGAGGTATCCGGTAAGCATGATGATCTTCACGGGTTTGTTGGGCATGTGCCCTCCTTTGTTAGACATGGCTTACAGTTGAATCTTATGCCAAACGCCTGCTCTTATACCCACGCGCCGGCAAATAACACAAGCTACTCCCAGGCTCCCCATACATCGGGGCAATAACCGACGGTGGCCTTCTTACCGTTGCGCACGATGGGCTCGGCTAGAACCTGCTGGTTCTCGAGCAGCTTGTCGAAGCGCTGGCTAGGGGTGAGGTGCTGGATGAGCGCGAGCGTCTCCTCGTCCTTGGCTTTGGGGTTGAGCAGCTTGTCGATGCCGCCGACCGCCTGCATCACGCTCGTGAGCTCGCCCTTGCTCATCTCCTTTTCCTTAAGGTCGATAAACTGCACCTTAATGCGGCGCTCTTTGAAGAAGCGCTGTGCTTTCTTGGTATCGAAGGACTTTTTGGTGCCAAAAATCTGCACGTTCATGTATTTGTTCCGCCGTTCTACCTGATGAAGTTGGTCGTTGCTCGATCTGCCTCGGGTGCGTTGATGCCGGCGGCCTGTCCTGCCTCGATACAGCGAAGGAGCCAGGCCATGTTTTTGCCGATGTTGCGCATGGTGGCAAGGCCCTCGGCGTCCCCATTGGCGTCGCCGGGCACGCGACCAAACACGTTGTTCCAGTACGTGGAGGCAACCACGGGCATCTGGTTGATGGTGAAGTACTTGTTGAGTACGTCGAAGGTCGTCGACGTACCGCCGCGACGGGCGACGGCGATGGCAGCGCCCGGCTTGTGCGCAAAGGCCTTGCTGCCGGCATAGAAGGCGCGATCGAGGGCCGAAAGGATGCGGCCGCTGGGGTGCGCATAGTAGACAGGTGAGCCAAAAACAAAGCCATCTGCCTGCTCGGCGGCAGCGATGAGCTCGTTCACTACGTCATCGTCAAAGGTGCAGCGACCGCCAAGCTTGCCGCACTGGCCGCAACCGATGCAATCGCGAATGGGCTTGGCGCCCAGCTGAAACACCTCGGTATCAATGCCTTCGGCATTGAGCTGCTCGGCGACCTCGGCGAGTGCGCGGGCGGTGTTGCCGTTTGCCTTGGGGCTGCCATTGACCAAAAGAACCTTCATCACAAACTCCCTCTGCTTTTGGTGACTTCTGCAGAGGATTATCGCACGATGGGGGAGGCGGCGCGGGCGCGGTGCTAATCCAGTTTGGTACCTGGCACCTGCACGGCTTTCCCGAGCAACGCTTTGAGCTCGTTCAAAATGGAAACGGGCTGTCGGTCAACGCTGTTCAGATGGAGCGTGGCCACGCGAATGGGCGGCTGATATTCAAGCGAGCCGATGAGCACGGGAGAACCCAGGAATCGTTCGATTTCGTTTGCGAGCTCGTCGATTGCCTCGGGGCCGAGCTCATCGAAAAGCGCCACGAACATTGGTCCCGTCGAGCGGAACAGGCGACCCTTGCCGCGCGAACAATCCATGAGGCAGGCGGCGCTTTCGGCGAGCACGCGGTCGCCTGCATCGAATCCAAAGCGGGCATTGACTTCGGCGATATCGTCGACCTTAATGGCAATAAAGCCTGCCTTGCGCGGCACGCGACGCATTTCGCCAATGGCGTTGACCAGGGCGTGAATATCGCCCAGGCCGGTCACGGAATCGGTCGTATCTGCCAAGCTTCGGTTGATGATAATGCCCACATACATGTTGGGCTCGGTATCGGTTCCATCCAAGCGGTAGCCCGTGCAGTCGCAAAGCACGTATTTTCCAGTGGCATCCATTACGCGATACTGCATGTAGTGGAAGTGCCACGTGCCGTTTATCACCATGTCGAGCTCGGCGCGTACGTTGTCGCGGTCCTCGGGATGAACGCGGGCAAGCCACATATCGACCGAGTTAAAAGGGTGCTGGGAGGGCAGGTCAAAATCGCGCACGGCGTTGACCGACCATTGCGATTCTCCCGTATCGAGGTTAAGGATGAACGGATAGCGCGTCTCGGAGCTCATGGAGATCGCTTGGAACACCCGGTCGTTGCAGGGAAGCTGATTGACGCTTGGGCGTTGCGGCGCGCCATTGTCTTTCGGTTGCTGCACACGATGCATAAGCTTATAGCGATACATCTTGCGATCGGCATCCATCGTCATCTGGCGACGTGTGTCGCCGGCAAGTGGATCGACGCGCGAGCAGCCAAAGCTAAAGCTGCCGATCATGGGCGCCTTGCCACCTGAGCTCGCCTCGATCAGCCCGGCACGTACCTGCTCCAAGCGCTGCTCGAGTTCAGTCTCGTTTGCGGAGAGCGAGATGAGCACAAACTCGTCTCCACCGATACGGAACAGCATCTCATCGTGCTTCATGGTTTCGGAGAGCGTGCGGCAGATGCTCAGAATATAGCGATTGCCTTCGGCGTGGCCAAACCTATCATTGCAATGTTTGAGATGGTCGATGTCAATATAGGCGCAGGTGAAGGGGTCGCCTTTGTGCCAGAGTTGCTCGACGTGACGGTCGAATCCGTTGCGGTTGCCCAAGTTGGTGAGCGGGTCGATATAGGCGTTGCTCTCAAGCAGCCGGCGCTCTTGTTGCAGGATGGCATGCGTCTTTTGCAGCTGCTCACCAACGGCGCGTAGCCCAGCGGGCAGCGCGGCAACATCGAGTTCGGCGGTCGAGACGCCATTCGCAAGTCGCTGAAGATAGGCAATAATCGATTGCTCGCCCAGGCGATAGGACTCGTTCATGATGGATAACCTCCTTGGGCGGAACAACGGTTTGTATCATATCCCCAATTCGGTTTGAATTGGGGATATAAGTTAGCTAATGGAGGCAAATTCCCCCTTCGGTGATGGCGTTTTGCGCGCGAGCGAATCAGTTGTTATTGCCGCCATCGAGCAATGCCTCAAAATCCTTCGCCGGCATGGGGCGGTAGTAGAGGAAGCCCTGAGCGTAGCGGGCGCCCATTTGTCGTAGCATGTTTGCCTGCTCATTTGTCTCGACGCCTTCAACCACGACGGGCAGATGGAGCGACTGCGCCATCTCGAGCATCGATGACACGATCTGCGCGCTGCGGCCTTGATCGCGGTCGGTGGGCACAAAGGTGCGGTCGAGCTTGATGACGTCGACGTTGACGTTCTTGAGCATCGCGAGCGTGGACTGGCCGGTGCCAAAATCGTCCATGTAGGTCGAGAAGCCACGGGTGTGCAGATCCGCGGTCAGCTTATCCACGGCCTCGGACTCTCCGGTATAGGCGGTCTCGGTGATCTCGATGTGCATGAGTTCGGGCGGCAGGTTGTACTGGGCGGCGAGCGACCCCATATGCTCGGCGACATCGCAGGCAAGAATGTCTACGCGCGACACATTGAGGGAGATCGGAACCACGCGAAGTCCTCGATTGAGGCGCTCGCGGAGCCACATGGCGACGCCCTGCCAAACATATTTGTCGAGCGTCACTACAAAGCCGCTTTCCTCGAGTGCGGGGATAAACGTTGCGGGCGAAATGAGAGAGCCGTCCTTGTCAATCCAGCGGGTGAGTGCTTCGGCGCCAATAATCTCACCGGTTTCCATATCGACCTGTGGCTGCAAGTGGTAGGTAATACGACCATCTGAGAGCGCGTACTGGAATTCGGCCAGCGTGCGGTGGAACGCGACTTCGCGCTCGTACTCCGCGGGGCAGAAAATGGCAATGCGCTCCTTAAAGTCGTTTTTTGCGCGTTGATTGGTAAACGTGGCCTTCGCCTGCGCATCGATGGTGATTTCCTCATTGGAGTCGATGGGGTAAACGCCCATGGACGGCCAAAAACCTACGCCGTCATCATGCCTGGCTACTGCCTCGCGAACGCGGTTGTAGATTTGATGGACGGTGATGTGCCTAAAGGGGATGAGTACGCAAAAGTCATCTTGGCCCCAGTACCCTGCGACGCCCATGTCGGCATTCTCGATGTCCTTGAGGACCGTGCCCACATCGGCAAGCAGGCGGTCGCCTTCGGCCTGTCCATACCATTCGTTAAACAGGCGCATGTGGCCCATGTCGACCGTGGCGATGCACCAGGCGCCGTCGCGCCTTGCCTCGAGAAAAGCGTTGGCGCGCCGCATAAACTCGCTGGGTCGATAGAGGCCCGTGAGCGAGTCGATACGTTCGGCGATGGCGCTTTTGCGCTCAGCCTCGGGTATGGGGAGGCTGTCGTTGGGAACAAGCCCGCCGGCCGTGCGAAGGCGACGGTCGAGTTCGCCTAAAACGGCGGTCGCCTGATGGGTTAAGTGTTCGTAAAAGGCCGGGACGACAAGACAGACGGGAGTAATGGTGTCGCCCGCGATTTGCACAGGAGCGAAAACGGCCTCTTTAAGGTGGTGGGTCAGTTGCTCGAATGCCTCGTGGTCCAGGTCATTGCTGAGCACGACGAACTGGACGCTACGTGAACGGTAGACCCTGCTCCTGCCGCGGGTGATCGACAGCATGCGGCCTGCGTATTCGGCGAGCATGTTGTCGACAGCCTCGGCTCCGTAGAGCTCGTTGAGCTTTGTCGTGCCACGAACGCGCACCGCTATAAGGCCCGTCTCGCAACGGTCGCAACGACAGGCGTCGATGGCATTGACCAACATGCGCTGGGTGCCGAGGCCTGTCGCGGCGTCGACGGTTTCGGCAAGTGAGTGGTTGACGAGCTCGCCGACATAGAGCGAGGGGACATTTTCGTCGCCGTCGATGCGAAACCCGCGAGCACGGCAGAGGACGTAGTCGCCGACGGCATTGCGCACACGATACTGCATGACGCGACGGTGCTTGGTGCCGTTATAGACCTGGTCGATGTCGTTGATGTAGGCCTCAAGGTCATCGGGATGCACGCGCGTTTTCCAGTAATCGCGACAGTTGTCTATGTGCTCCGAGGGAAGGCCAAGATCGCGCAAGGCACCTTGTGACCAAAGGGTGCGATGTTTGTCCAAGTTCTCGATAAAGAAATAGCGGCCCTCGTTGAGCATCGAAAAGGCGTCGAAAATGCGATCGCTTATTTCGAAGTCGTCGGCGTGGACTTGCGTGATATTGCGTCGATCAAGGTGCATGGCATGACGTAACTTGTAGTCGTACATGCGATGGTCGGCATCGAGCGTCATGCGATTGGGGGCTTCGCCCAGGGCGGGGTCGGCATGTGACACTCCGTAGCTAAACGAGCGGGGCATCTCGGAATCGTCGTTTTTGAGCAGGAGCGTTCGGCAGTGTTCCAGACGTTCGGCGAGGTCGTCCTCGGTTGCAATCGTAGACAGGATGGCAAACTCGTCGCCTCCCAGACGAAATGCCGCCTCGTCTACTTTCATATACAGCTTAAGATAGAGGCTTACCTGCAAGATATAGCGGTTGCCCTCGTCATGGCCAAAGACGTCGTTGCAGTGCTTGAGATTGTCGATATCGATGAACGCCATGGTAACGGGGGTGTCCTGCTCCCAGAGCTCCTCGAGGGAACGGGCAAAGCCGCCACGGTTGCCAAGCCCAGTAAGCTGGTCGGTAAAGGCAGTCCTGATCAGATCGTCTTGACGTTCGAGAAGGTCGCGGACGGTCTTTTCGAGCGTTTCGGTGTAATTGCTGACAGTATCCATGTCGTAAGCGGCTTTCTGAGGTCGGGCGAATTGCGTCGGGCGAGCTCGTTGTGCACACGCGTTGTTGTTCGACGCTTTGCGTGTATCCAAGCCCCCGCCTCGCTGCGTTGTTGGGTTAATTTACCGGCTAATGTTCGCTGTTGATAACTGCTGAGTAGTATAAACAACAGTGCAGAATTATATATGGGTGCACATGCTGTGGGCGGCTATTATTCGACAAATGGTAGCGCGACGATGCGATGTCCGATAAAAATGCGACTGAGACGATATATGTTGACGGGTATACTTGTCCCGGTTTTAAACGCAGGAACGGAGATGGTCGCATGGCACAGCCGGATACGACGCGCACGGTGGGGCTGGCACTCGAGGGAGGCGGCTACCGCGGTATGTATACGGCGGGCGTGCTCGACGTTTGGATGGAGCACGGTTTGACCTGCGACCATATGGTGGGTGTCTCGGCGGGCGCGGCGTTTGGCTACAACTTTAAATCGCGCCAGATCGGCCGTGCCATTCGCTACAACAAGGCCTATTGTGCCGATAAGCGCTATGCGGGTGTAGCAAGCTGGCTGCGGACCGGCGATATGTTCAATGCCGATTTTGCCTATCACGAGGTGCCTATCGAGCGCGATCCCATTGACTTGGAGGCGTATCGCGCCTGCTCCATGCGGTTTACGTGCGTGTGTACCGATATCGAGACGGGCAAGGCTGTCTACCACGACCTGCCCTATGGCGACGAGCGCGATATCGAGTGGATCCGGGCATCGTCGGCGATTCCTGTGGCGACGCGTCCCGTTGCTATTGACGGGCATAAGTATCTGGATGGCGGCGTGGCTGATTCTATTCCCAGTGCATGGCTGTTTGCGCAGGGGTATGACCGCAATATCGTGGTACTCACGCAGCCGGCGGGCTTTGTGAAGCAGCCCAACAGCGTGATGCCCATGCTGCGTCGCGTGTTCCGTCACTACCCGGAGTTTGTCGCAGCGCTTGAGCATCGGCATGAGGTTTACAATGCCACGCTCGATGACCTGGCACGTCGTGAGGATGCCGGCGATATCTTTGTGGTGCGTCCGAGCGAATCGGTGAAGGTGCCGTCGCTATGCCGCGAGCCCGATGAGCTCGAGCGCATCTACCAGATCGGCCGCCACGATGCGGAGGCGACTTTGCCGGCGTTGGAGGCCTACCTGGCGGGGTAAGGGTCGCATGCGGAAAGCGCGTCCCGGAATGGAGGTCCAAACTGGGATGCGCTTTCCATTGCTGAAGATATGAGGCTGCGGAGCAACTGCTCGGCCTGAGCCTATGCCTGCTGCCAGGTGTCGACAAGCTCCTTGGCTGCGGCGTGGGGGTCATCGGCGCTGCAGACGGCGCTCACCACAAAGAAGCCGTCGACGCCGGTGGCCTTGAGCTGCGGCAGGTCGGCCGTCTTGACGCCGCCGCCCACCACGATGGGCACGGGGCTTGCCGCGTGGAGTGCGGCCAGGTCCTCAAAGCTCTTGGTGATGATGGAGCCATCGGCTGCGCGTCCGCAGTCGCGCTTGGTCTCGGTCTCGTGGAGCGGGCCGATGCCCAGGTAGTCGACCAGGCTCATGTCGGCGGTCTTGACGTACTCGAGCATCTCCTCGCAACGGGCCGAAAGGCCCACGATGGCGTCGGGACCCAAAAGTTTGCGGCAGACCTGGACGGGAATATCGCTTTGGCCCACGTGCACGCCGTCGACAGCAATACCCTGCTCGCGTGCGGCAAGCACACAGTCCAGACGGTCGTCGATCAGCAAGGCGACCTGACCGGTCTTGCCGGCCTGAGCGATTGCCTGCGCGGCGTCGCCGGTCAGCGCAATGATCTCGCGGGCGCTTGCCACCTTGGAGCGCACCTGGATGCAGGTAAAGCCGGCATCGAGTGCCTGGGCCACCACATCGCCCACGGGGCGCCCGAGCGTGTTTTCGGGGCCGAGTACCAGATAGGCCGAGATATCAAGGTTGTCGCGGATGCTCATCGTGCTTCCTCCTGCTTTTTGATCTGTGCTTCCATGCGCTCGAGTTTGCCGGTCATGGTGTCGGTAAATCCGGGTCGAATATCGGCTTTGAGCACGACTTCGGTGCGGATGCCCTTGCTTGCCAACACAAAGGTTGCGTCGCGCACGACCTGCATGACCTCGTCCCAGTCGCCCTCGATTTCGGTGAACATCGAGGTGGTGCGGTTGGGAAGGCCGCTCTCGCGAATGACGCGCACGACCTCGGCGACCTCGGCGGATAGCTCATCGCCGGTGCCGCATGGGGCGATGGCCACAGCGACGAGCGTGTTCATGCCGGCATTGGTTGCGGGCTCGGACATGGCTTATGCCTCCTCGAGCTCGAGTGGGTTATCGGCGATGTCCTGGGCGCTCGCGCGGTAGAGCTCGTCGATAAAGGCGACCTTAAAGCTCGCCGGGGCATCGGCGACGGCGGCAGCACGCGTGCCAGCGACGTTGTAGACGGCGGTACCGCAGACGGCTGCCGTAAACGGATCGGCGGCGCAGGCATACACGGCCAGCACGCCGCCCTGCGAGCAGCCGCAGCCGGTGATCTTGGACATGAGCGGGCTGCCGCCGTGGGACTTGGCCACGGTCGTGCCGTCGGTGATCAGGTCGACTTCGCCCGAGACGACTACGGCGCCACCGGTGTAGCGGGCGAGCGCCACCGCGGCATTGCGGGCGGCGTCTACCGTGTCGGTGGTATCGACACCGCGTACGCGGCTCAGATCGGCCGCCTCGCCCTCAAGACCCCATAGGCCGGCGAGCGCGATAATCTCGGAGGCGTTGCCGCGCACGATGGCGGGCTTATACTGCTTGAGCTCGCTTACCAACTGGGTGCGCAGGCTACCGATGCCCAGGCCCACCGGATCGAGCACCCAGGGCTTGTCGGCGTCGTGTGCCGCCTTCGCCGCGCGGGGAATCGTCTGCTCGTAGATGGGGAAGAGCGTGCCCATGTTGAGATAGATGGCGCCGCCGCCGGCAACGAGCGCCTCGCCCTCGTCGGGCAGATAGACCATGGCGGCCGATCCGCCCACGGCGAGCTGCGCGTTGGCGACAAAGTCGATCGTCACCGTGTTGGTGATGGAGCCTGCCATCGGATTGGTGGCGCGAATCTCCTCCACGGCCTTGACCACATTTTGCTTAAGCTGTTCCGAATCAATCACTGCACATGCCTCCTTGGCATAGAAAAGGGGCGCTGTGCATAGACAGCGCCCCTGTAAAGGCGGCATGCTCCCTACGCCAGCATTAACTGACAGGTTCAAAGGATTGGGCCCCATGCCCTCTCAGCCTTGTGGTTTGCACCGCCGGCACTCCCGCATCGAATCTGTTGTTCCCTATACTAGCGCACCGTTACAATGGTTGCGGTGAAAATGACTGGGGGACTCTATGATCAAACTTGTGCTGACCGATATGGACGATACGCTGATTCCAGCCGGGCATGACGGCGCCAGCGACTACGCCATTGAGGGTATTCATGCCATGCAGGCGGCGGGTCTGCACTTTGGGCCGGTTTCGGGTCGTCAGCCGTCCGCGATGGGCTGGATGTTCAAAAACCGTTCCGAGTGTTTTTCGACCGGTGCGTTCTGTAACGGCCAGGTGATGTTTGTCGACGGCGAAGTAGTCGCTTCGCGCGCAATCGACAACGATGCTCTGATACGTTTGGCTGACTATCTGGAGCAAGAAACCGACGATACATTTCTAAAAGTCTACAGCCTGGGTGACGACTTTTGGGATAACGATGCCTACTGCGTGACGAGCGATCCCGAGCGCGTTCGTCGCGCCATGGAGTCGGGCGGTAATGCGTGGCTCAAAGGCGAAGAGGCCCCGTGCCGTCCTGTTGTCGATGGCGCGCCGGTGTTTAAGGCGAATATCTGGAGTGCCCGTTCGCGTGAGGAGCTCGCGGAGCTACGCGAGCGCGTTGCCGTTGAGGTACCGGAACTTTCGCTTGTGTTTCCCAACAACCGAGTGCGCCTGTTCGACATCCTTCCGGATGGTTGGGACAAGGGCTGCGCTGCGCTGGAGCTGGCGCGCGCCTTGGGCCTGACGCCCGACGAGGTGGCTGTATTTGGCGATTCCGATAACGATCTGCCCATGATCGATGCCGTTCCCAACTCCGTTGCAGTCGCCAATGCCAACGAGGCCGTCACGGCTGCCGCGCGCTGGCATATCGGCGCCGCGGCAGATGATGCGGTCGCCGGGGCTTTGCATCAGATTGCCGCCTGCGCCGCGACGGGGGAGATGCCGCCGTTTATGCGCCTGCCGGGTACTGCCGACGCGAATCTCGCGAACAGCTAAGGAGACAGCCATGAAGCTCCAGCAGCTCAGATATGTCGTCAAAGTTGCCGAATGCGGCAGCATTACCGAGGCCTCGCGCCGGCTCTTTGTATCGCAGCCTTCGATTACCGCGTCGATCCGCGATCTCGAAAACGAGATGGGCGTGCATATCTTTGAGCGCACCAACAAGGGCGTCATTGTGTCCGAGGAAGGCGAGACCTTCTTGGGCTACGCGCGTCAGGTACTCGACCAGGCCGACCTGCTCGAGGGCAAGTACAAGGGCGCATCCGAGCAGGTGCCGCACTTTAGTGTGAGTTGCCAGCATTATTCCTTTGCCGTTAACGCGTTTGTTGACGTGATCCGCGAGTTCGATGCCGCGCGTTACGACTTCACCCTGCGCGAGGAGCAGACTCACGAGATTATCGAGGATGTCGCGCATATGAAAAGCGAGCTCGGCATCCTGTATCTGTCGGAGCACAATCGCGAGGTCATCGAGCGCATGCTGGTGGCCAACGAGCTCGTGTTCGAAGGACTCTTCTGCGCCGCGCCGCATGTCTTCGTGTGCGCCGACCATCCGCTGGCGGGTCGCTCGAGTGTGACGCTCGAGGACTTGGAAGACTACCCATTCCTGTCCTATGAGCAGGGCAGCTATAACTCGTTTTATTATTCTGAGGAGCTGACCTCGACCTTTGAGCGCCGCAAGAATATCCGCGTGCGCGACCGTGCGACGCTGTTCAACCTGGCTATGGGCCTTAACGGTTACACGGTGTGTTCGGGCGTGATCAGCCATGAACTTAACGGCCCCGGTATTATCTCGATTCCGCTCGATGTGGACGAATACATGGAGATTGGCATTATCACGCGCAAAAATACGACGCTCACGCGCTACGGTCGGGCCTATATCGACGCGATTCGTCAGCATATCTAGGCTGCTGTGCTCCGCACAGTTCAAGTCTCTTTATGGCAGTCCAGACTGATATAGGAAGCATCTATATCAAACTGTTATAAACGTATATTTTACGATGGCCATATGAACGCTCATACTCTGTCCCAGTAAAGCAACCAATGCAAAGGGAGATATCTATGAGCACTTCGATTCAACCGAACGCGCCGTTTCGTGCCGATATCGTCGGCAGTTTTCTTCGTCCGCAGGCTGTAAAGGACGCCCGTGCCGCCTATGTCGCGGGTAAACTCGACGCTTCCGGCCTTAAGGCCGTCGAGGACGAGGCCATCCGCGACTTAGTGGCCAAGCAGAAGGCTGCCGGCTTGCAGGTGATTACCGATGGCGAGTTCCGCCGCAGCTACTGGCACCTCGATTTTATGTGGGGACTCAACGGCATTGAGCGCCGTACCTCGCGTACGGGCTATATGTTCCACGACGAGGAGACCACGGCCGATACCGCCGTGGTGACCGGCCCCATCAGCGGCGAGAACCACCCCTTCGTCGAGCACTTCAAATTTGTCAAGGCGCTTGAGGGGGAGGGCCAGGTCGCACGCCAGACCATTCCGGCGCCGATCCAGACGTTCTCTGAGGTCACGCTCGATCGCTGCGACGGCCAGCAGGAGAGCCTGCGCGCTGTCTATAAGACCGATGAGGAACTTGCCGACGCCATTGCGGCCGCTTATCGCACGGTGATCGCCGACCTGTACGCAGCAGGCTGCCGCAACATCCAGTTTGATGACTGCACCTGGGGCATCTACTGCGATACCGATTTTGTCGCCAAAACCGGCATGAGCCCGGTTGACCTGCAAAAGGTGAGCGAGCTGGGCGTGGCGCTCAACAACGCCGCCATCGAGGGCAAGCCCGACGATCTGGTTATCAACACGCACGTGTGCCGCGGCAACTACCACTCCACCTATGCCTTTGAGGGCGGCTACGATCCCATCGCGCCGTACCTGTTCGCACATGAGAATGTCGATGCGTTCTATCTGGAGTTCGACACGCCGCGCGCCGGCGGCTTTGAGCCGCTCAAGTACGTCGCTCCCGGCAAGAAGGTCGTGCTGGGCTTGGTAACCACCAAGGCGGCTGAGCTTGAGGACGAAGACGTTATCGTCGAACGTATCCACGAGGCCGCTAAGTATGTGCCGCTCGAGAATCTGTACCTGTCGCCCCAGTGCGGCTTTGCCAGCTGCGAGATTGGCAACAAGCTGACCGAGGACGAGCAATGGGCGAAGATCGCGCTGGTCAAGCGCATTGCCGAGCGCGTTTGGAAGTAACGCTAGCGTTTGCAGGTGGCGGCGCGTGCGAGGCATTGCGTATCGCGTACAATGGTTCGGATCGTATTGTTCGGGCAGGTTATCCGATATGTCCGATCGCCCTTCCATTCGAAAGGACATCCATGTCCCAGTCCTCGATGCCCACCGTATCTGAACTCGAGGAGACTGTCGAATAGTAGCTGCGTTCAGCCAAATTAAAAATGGCGTCCATGCGTGTGTACGCGTGGACGCCATTTTTAATGCGTCAGTATCCAGTGGATGCCGCGCGCCATGCGCAGGTCAGTTTGGGCAAAATGATTGCCGGGGTTGAGCTCCAGCGTTGTTGGGATGTCGCGCTCGATAAACAGCTCTTCCATCGCGCGCGTATCGTCGAGTACGTGCCGCATCATGCGGTTGGGCGTCTTGGTTTCCTTTTTACCGAGCGACAGATAGGCGGCGTCGGGCGTAGCCGTCATCGTGCGCTCGCGCGCGTAGTCGATAAAGCTGGGGAACCACAGCGACCCCGATGCACTCGCTGTGCGCTCAAAGACATCTGTTTGCCAAAGTGCCCACAGTGCAAAAAGACCCGCCAACGAGTAGCCGGCAGCGCCGCGCCAGGCGGGCGGTTGCGGGAGCGATGATTCGGCCTGGGGGATTATCTGCTTCAACAACTCGTCAAGAAAACCAGCAGCCTGTCCGCCAAAGGGCTCGGCATCTCGTATAGTTCCGTCGCATTCCCAGGGGCTCAGCTCGCGATTCCAATCGAGCCCTCCAATGGCGACAAGAGTAAAAGGCGGACAGTTGAGCTCTCGGCAGCGGTCATAAACATCACTACCGTCGCCCATGACCACGGGGAGGTAGATGACGGGCGCGCCTTCCGTATGCTCCGAATGAACGGTTATCTGCTTTTGATGCGCTTCCAAGGCAGGCTTCTCTCGGTGTAGTGATATCGACAGCCTCAATTGTCGCACGCTGGCACGGGGGCAGACGCTAAAAGAAAGGCGCGGAGCCGCTCGATGCGACTCCGCGCCTTGTTGCTTTGCTTTAGCAGGCTATGCCGTTACGCCACGAAGAAGTAGACGAGGAAGGCAAGGGCTGCGATCCACATGAGCGGCTTGATCTTGGAGGCCTCGCCCTTAAAGAGTGCGACGATCACGTAGGTGATAAAGCCCAGGCCAATGCCGGCAGAGATGGAGTAGGTGAAGGGCACGCCGGCGACAATCATGAACGCCGGGAAACCCTGCGACACGTCGGACCAGTCGATCTCGGAGGCCTCGCTCATCATGAGGTAGCCGACGTAGACCAGAGCACCGCAGGTGGCGGCGCTGGAAACGATGGTGACGATGGGGGAGAAGAACGCGGCGAGAATGAACAACACGCCGGTGGTGACGGAGGTGAGGCCCGTGCGGCCACCGTCGGCAGCGCCAGAGGTGGACTCGACGAAGGTGGTGATGGAGGAGACGCCCATGAAACCGCCCACAGCAGCGGCGGCGGAGTCGACGATCAGGATCTCCTTGATATTCTCGACGTTGCCGTCGTCGGTGAGGAACTCGCCCTGCTTGGCCACGGCCATCGCGGTGCCCATGGTGTCGAAGAAGTCGCTCATGAGCAGCGAGAACGAGATGACGAGGAGCGCGGGGTCGGTAAGGACCTTGACGATGGCGGGCACGCCGCCGGCGTCGGCGATGGGGCCACCGATGCTCGAGAAGTCGAGCGGGGCGATGATGCCGGTCGGAGCCTGGGTCACACCTAGGGGGC
>CABSNA010000007.1 GCA_902478865.1 uncultured Collinsella sp. | reverse complement strand
GGCGCATCTGTGTCAACATGGACTGCCCGACCAAGGAGAAGAAGCCCGCCCGCGGCCGCAAGACTGCGACCAAGGCGAGCGCGGCAAAGAAGACCACGGCGGCAAAGAAGACCACGGCTAAGAAAGCCACTGCCGCCAAGAAGGCTGCCGCGAAAAAGACGACCACCAAAAAGACCGCTGCCGACAAGTAGCCGCACGGTCGAAACATCGCCTAAAACAAAAACGAGCGAGGGTCCCATGATCCTCGCTCGTTTTTTGCGTAGTCATTGGGGACGTTCTTTAATGACTAGCTGTTTAAGAACGTCGCATGCGACTAGTTCACCTCGACGGGCTTGGCGCCGGGATAGCGGTCCTCAAAGTCCTGACGGTACTTGTTGCTGTTGGTTCCCGGCTCGTTGTCGTCTGCCAGCGGCGCCACGATTTCGTCCTTATGGTCCGCAGGCTTTGCGTACTTTAGGCTGATCTCCCAGGCATCGCAGATCGCGTCGATGCGGTGGTCCAGGTCGTCATACAGGGCGACGATGTCTTTCCAGGAGCTGTAGTTCTTAGAGCTCATGGGGACGTCCAGGTCCTCGACGATATCGTAGTACTGTTCGATGGTGTCTTCCGTGCGCTCGGCGACATCAGCGAGATTTTGGCGGGCGGTGCGATCTTCTTCCAGATAGCTGCCATTGAAGGCCTGCGCGCAGGCGCGGACCTGGCTATCGAGATCTTCGAGCAGGTCGTAGTATTCGCTCAGGCGACGGTAGAGGTTTTGCTCGGAGAGGGTTGCTTCGCCGCCATCCTCGTCATCATCGTCATCGTCGTAAAGGCTATTGAGGTCACCGAGAGGCTTGAGGTCATCATCGTCAACATCGTGGTGCAGCTTGGTAACCTCGGCAGACGTTTGCGTGGCGGAGCTGGCGAACGGCTTGATCACAAAGAAGATGAGCAGGGCGATGATGATTGCCACCAGCACAACGATAACGGCGACAAGCGCCTTGGTAGCGCTCTTTTTTGCGGCGGGGGCCTGCGGTGAATCAGACGCGTACGCAGACGCCGGTTGCTGTTGGGGCGGGGTGTCCGCGACGGGTATGCGCTGCGTCGTTTCGACCGCCGCGGGACCGGCGGCGGGGTCGGGGCGATAGGCGAGGGGGTCGTCCGGCTTAGCTTGCGGCGCATCGAGGGAGCCGGTCTGCTCAAACGCGGGTTGGCCATTGCTTGCGGCTGTCTGCTCAACGGGTGCACCGCACGAGGTGCAGAACTTGGCATCATCTGCAAGAAGCTTGCCGCACGAGGCACAATACCGAGACATTGCCACTCCTTTCGCCACATTTCAATGCAATACGACGATTATACCCAGCGTCCAAAAGTCCCCATCATAAGTTGCGGTGAAATAGGGACTGTTTGGCGGTCTCAGAGCTTCAATCAGTCCCTATTTCACCGCAACTTTGGAAAGACACCTTTAGCCATTGGGGGCGCGCCTGCCCCTGGGGTATCATGGCTTGGTTGATATATCTGCATTTACGCGCCTTATAGGAAGGGGCTGCGCTCATGGCTTTTGAGCCCGCTCAACATAGCTTTATCACGCTCGAGGGCGTCGATGGTGCCGGCAAGTCCACGCAGGCGCGTCTGCTTGCCCGCGCGCTCGAACTCGCTGGCTACCAGGTTGTGAGCCTGCGCGAGCCGGGCGGCACCGCCATCAGCGAAAAGATCCGTGCTCTGCTGCTCGACCCCGCCAATACGGCGATGGGAGACACCTGCGAGTTGCTGCTCTACGAGGCGGCGCGTGCCCAGTTGGTGCACGAGGTCATAGCTCCCGCCCTCGCGGCCGGCAAGGTAGTCCTGTGCGATCGCTTCTACGACTCCACGACCTGCTACCAGGCGTTTGCCGATGGCCTCGACCGTCAGATGGTACGCGATGCCAACAACCTGGCTGTCGCCGGTACGCATCCGGCGCTCACGCTCGTCTACCACATCACACCCGAGCAGGCGGCGCTACGCATGGCAGCCCGTGGCGCGGCAGATCGCATGGAGGCAAAAGGCATGGCCTTCCAAGAGCGCGTTTACCAGGGATTTTGCGCCATTGCTGCCGAGGAGCCAAACCGCGTAAAGCTCATCGACGCCACTGCGACCGTCGAGGAAGTCTTCGAGAAGACGGTCGAGCAGATTCGCGCGTACGGTCTCGACATTCCGCAAGATGCTGTCGCCGCCGCGCTTGCCAAGGAGGCCGAGTAACATGGCCCCCGCTCAGGCAAGCCTGCTGGCCAAGCTCGACACCCAAGAGCGCGTTCGCGATTTTTTGACCAACGCCGTCGCTAGCGGCCGCGCATCGCACGCCTATCTGTTTTTGGGCGCTCCCGGCGCCGGCAAGCTCGATGCCGCATGGGCGCTCGCCCAGGCTTTCCTGTGCGAGCAGGACGGCTGCGGCGCATGCGACAGCTGCGTGCGCGTTGCGCGCCATACGCACCCCGACGTGCACTATTACACGCCCGAGAGCGCCACGGGCTACCTCATCGCCCAGACGCGCGAGCTACTCGACGACGTGCCCCTGGCGCCCATCCGTGCCAAGGCCAAGGTCTACATCATTGACCGTGCCGAGCAGCTGCGCGCTAACACCGCCAACGCGCTGCTCAAGACACTCGAGGAGCCGCCCGAGGGCGTTATGTTCATCTTGCTGGGCACCTCGGCAGACGTGATGTTGCCCACCATCGTGAGCCGCTGTCAGTGCGTGCCGTTTCGGCTGGTTTCGCCCACTGTGGCTGCGCAGGCCGTGAGCCGCGCCACCGGTCAGGACCCTGCGCGTTGCCGCATGGCCGTCGCTGTGGCGGGAAGCCCCACGCGTGGCATCGAGTTCCTCAAGAGCGCCGAGCGCCAGGATGCTCGCCGCCAGATGGTCCGCGCCATCGATTCTCTCATCGCTGCCGACGAGGCTGATGTGCTCAGCCGCGCCAAGTCGCTCATTGTCGCCGTTAAGGCACCGCTCGCCGAGGTCAAGTCCACACAGGAAAAGGTACTCGAGCAAAACGCCGACTACCTGTCGCGTGGAGCATTGAAGCAGCTTGAGGACCGCAACAAGCGCGAACTCAACGCGCGCGAGCGTTCGGGTATCATGGAAGCGCTGGCGAGCGCGCGGACGCTCATGCGCGACGTGCTGCTGACACTTCAGGACGAGGCGGCAGGCGTTGTGAACGAAGACGTGCGCGACACGATCGGGCGGCTTGCCGCGGCGACGAATGTTGCGGGTGCCACCCAGGCGCTCGAGGCGGTCGCGACTGCCGAGCGCAACATCGCCAGAAACGTTACTCCCCAGCTGGCCATCGAGGTCATGCTGTTCGATATCAGGAAGGCACTGAAATGCCGTTAGTCGTACCCGTTAAGTTTACCTACGCCTCGCGCGACCTGTGGTTCGACCCGCAGGATCTGGATATCCTCGAGGCCGATTATGCCATTTGCTCCACCGAGCGCGGAACCGAGATCGGCCTGGTCACGGCCGATCCCTTCGAGGTGCCGAAGGACGAGATCGGTCAGCCGCTCAAGCCCGTGCTGCGCGTGGCGAGCGATATCGACCTGCAGCTTGCCGACGACCTGGCCATCCAGGGCGACGAGGCCATGGTCGATTTCCGCCGTCTGGTCAAAGAGCTCGACCTCGAGATGAAGCCGGTCGGCGTCGAGTACCTGTTTGGCGGCGAGAAGGCTGTGTTCTACTTTGCGGCCGAGGAGCGCGTCGATTTCCGTCAGCTCGTCAAGGACCTGTCCTCGACGCTGCACATTCGCGTCGACATGCGCCAGATCGGCGTGCGCGACGAGACCCGCCTGGTGGGCGGCTATGCCCAGTGCGGCCAGGAGCTCTGCTGCACGCGCTTTGGCGGACAGTTTGAGCCGGTTTCGATCCGCATGGCAAAGGAGCAGGACCTGCCGCTCAACTCGTCCAAGATTAGTGGCGTCTGCGGCCGCCTGATGTGCTGCCTGCGCTACGAGTTCGAGGCGTACAAGGACTTTAAGAGCCGCGCGCCCAAAAAGAAGACGCTTATCGATACGCCGCTTGGCAAGGCGCGCATCCAGGAATATGACACGCCGCGTGAGCAGCTGGTGCTGCGCCTGGAGAACGGCAAAGTCTTTAAGGTCAACCTGGCCGATATGACGTGCTCGGAGGGCTGCAAAAAGAAGGCCGCCGAGCAGGGCTGCAACTGCCGCCCCGACTGCGTGACGCGTGACGTGCTCGAGCGCATCGAGTCGCCCGAGATGCGCCTGGCGCTCATGGAACTCGATCGCGAGAACGGCGTCGACGTGGGCGATGGCCTGTCGAGCGCCGATCGTCTGGCCGGCACATCGATGCCCAAGCGCCGTCGTCGCGATGCCGAATCCGATGCTCGCGCTGCTCAGGGCCAGGGCGAGGGCCGTGGCCGTGGAAAGGGCCGCGGCAAGACCGAGGCACCCGAGGCCGAGGAGGCAGCCGGTGGTCGCCGCCGCCGCAAGCGCGCGGCGTCCGTCGACAATGGCGAGGCCGCGGGCAAGAACGCTTCTCGCGAGCGCGAGGCTCAGCAGCCCCAGCAGCAAAACCACGGCGGCGGCATGAACCCCACACGCCGTCGCCGCCGTCACCTGTCGAGCGAGGAGCGCGAGGACGCCTTCCGCGCCGCAGCCGCTCGCGAAGCCGGTGCCGCCCCCAAGGGTGGTTCGGGTTCCGATACGCCTGCCGACAAGGGTGGCAAGCAGCGCAACGATGACGAGCGCGCCCCGCGTCCGCGTCGTCGCCATTCCTCGGGCACGCAGCAAAAGCCCTCGGTGCCCTCCGTGGCCGATCAGGTCTCGGATGGCGAGGTCAAGGTCACGCGCCGTCGCCCCGGAGATGGCGGAGGGGCGGCCGCCAAGGCCGCGCGCGGCGCTGCTCGCGACGAACGCGAGTCGCGCGAAGATCGTGGTGGCGAGGGTTCGGCCGACCAGGGCCAGAAGCGCCGTCGCCGTCGTCGTTCCCGCAAGCCGCGTCAAGATGGTGGCGAGGGCTCGACCCAAAACTCGTCCGCACCGCAACCGCCCACCGGCGAATAGCGCCCGTAAACGGATGCAACCTGTCTGACCCCAGCACCTCTGGGTATCATGGCTCTACACCGACAACCCTCCCTTCGCCTTCGCGTAGGGAGGGTTGTGTCATGAAGAGACATCTGAACGTATTGACTCGCTTGCAGGGCGCAGGTGTCCTACCGTTTGCGGACGAATTGCTACCGCTTGCCGAGCACGTGACATACGAGGCGCTGGAGGCGTTGTCGCCCACGCGATGCGCCGGCTGCGAGCGCTCCGGTGCGCTGATCTGCCAGGATTGTCTGGCATCGCTCGCGCTCATCGACCCGTGCCATAGCTGCATCCGATGTGGTGCCCCGTTTGGGGATTTGCTGTGCACCGAGTGCTCGGTCGAGGGCGCGTCTTCGGCAATGGCCGAGGCGCTCGATCGCTGTCTGGCGTGTGCCGTCTACGCACATCCGCTGCCGCGCATCATCAAGGCGTACAAGGATGCGGGCGAGCGCCGTCTGGCACCGTATCTGGCAGAGCTGCTATACGACACCGCCTTACATGCCCAGGTCGCGGCACCCGAACGCTTAGGCGGTGTGTTGTCCGGCGCCGATGCAGTGGTGTTTGTGCCCGCGACGGCGGCGGCGTTTCGGCGACGCGGCTTCGATCATATGGAGGCCATCGCGCGCCCATTTTGCGAGCTGTCGGGTGTTCCGTTGCTCGACGCCCTCGTTAAATACGGCCATGGCGACCAGCGTGAACTCGGCCGTGAAGAACGCCGTGAACGCGCCCGAGGCATGTACGAGACCGTTGAGGACGTGCGGGGCCGCCGCCTGCTGCTTATCGACGACGTTATCACCACAGGTGCGACGATGGCAGCGGCTTCGGCGGAACTCAAGCGCGCCGGTGCCGCGGCCGTTGATGGCCTTGCTATCGCACGCGTTTGGTAGGGGTGATTCATGTGGCGGTAACAATCAGGCAGTGCAACAAACCGGCAAAAGAGCAGCTAGCGGCTTCCGTGATCCTGACGGGCGCCTCGGCGTTGCGCATGATTCGAGCCGAGCGCCGGCAGATGGGCTACATCGGCTGGAAGGACCTTGAGCCCGAGGAGGAGCGCCGCGTGCTGTGTACGTCATCGCCTTCGACCGAGGATATCTACCTTCCCGACCTGGTGCGAATTGGAGCTAAAAGCGGCGAGGTGCAAGAAGATCTGTGCTTGCTGGTGGGATCTGCGGCGCAGCGCCGCCGCATGCCTGGCGTGGGCTGGTCCGTGTGTTCCGGGTTGCCTGCCGGCTCGATTCTAGAGGTGGAACCGGGGGTGTACAGCCTATCTCCCGAGGCCCTTTGTGTTGCCGTCGCCCGCGAGGTCGGCTGTATCCAGGCGTTTGCCCTGGCCCAGGAACTGTGTTCCAAGATTTCACTGAGCGATCGCGGGAAGTATCTGCCTCCCTACACCTCGCCTGTTACGAATAAATTTGCAAAGGACAAGGACCAGCCAGCAGACGTGGGCTACTTTGAAGTCGAACCGGTGCTGACGCCCGATTGCCTGGCAGATTACCTTGCGACATGCAAGGGAAGCACGGCCAAACAATTGCAGCGTCTGTGTCCCTACTTGTCAGAAAACCTGCTCTCGCCCATGGAGTGCATCATGCTCGCCCTGTTTTCGCTTCCGTTTTCCTATGGCGGGTTTGCCTGCGGACCTTTTAAGACCGACTACAAGATCGAGTTCGATGACCGTGCGCAGGCAATCTCGGGGATGCCTCATGCAGTTTGCGATGCGTATCAAGAGGCAGCCCGGTTTGACCTGGAATACAACGGTGAGCTGGGCCATTCCTCTCGGAGGGGACGTATCCATGATGAAAAGCGCAACACGGGCTTGATTACTATGGGAATCGAGGTCGCGACGGTCAACAACGAAATGCTCTGTGACATGGAAGCGATGGAAGCGCTCGCATGGCGCATCAACCAGCGCATGCGAAAGCGGTACCGGAATCGTGTCGATGCCCGCAGGAAGAAGCAAGAGGCGTTGCTTAACACACTGCGGGCGTGTTTTGGGCTTAAGCCGGTCTAATTCACGTCGAAAATAGGGGGTTAATCATATGCCCTGGCCAAAAAATGGCAAATATGAGTACTGTCACTAAATCAGTAACAGCAAAATCAAGGAATTTAGGACTCGGAGGCGGCATAAAGTAAGAAGATAATAAACAAATGTGGAATAACTAAGCATCAGGTTAGCGACATTGAGCGCAAAATCTGTCCGAGAGGCCAAAATTGCCTGTTACTAAATTGGTGACAGTACTCATATTTGCCATTTTTTGGCCACAGCACCCTAGGAAGGGTGCCCCGGAGCTCCCCATAGGGGGAGCTCCGGGCTTCACAGGGGCACGAATAGCCCACTCCGACCTGCGAAATCTGTACTCGCGATGCGAATGACGCCCCTAACCTTAAACTATAGCTTGAACTTAGCTATAATGCGCTACGTTCCTACCAGGCTGTGGTTGCGGACGGACGAAATGCCCGTCCTAGTCCAAGACAGACGCGGTCAAAGGGATCCACGTAAGCGACCGCGTGCGCGCGGCGCGATCATGGCGCGTCCTAGATGTAAGCCGCACCGTCCGTTCTACTTTCTTTGGGGCAATACCGCCTCGCGGGCGAGCGGGCCAGTCGTGAAGGTGGCTGCGGCCTCCCGAGCAAACACCCCGGTGCGCAAGTGTGGGGTCAAATACCAGGTCAGCTGGTGGGAACAATCTGATATTCCGCGCAACGCACGGATCGTATACGACACAGAAGGCAGGGTAGTGGACATGGTGAGGGGCAGCTTGATGCACGCGGCTCGGTTAGGTGCTGGGACCGCAGCGGTCATTGCCGTTTTGGGCCTGAGCGGATGCGCATTCAACCCGCTGTCTACGTTCACAACTCCCACGATCGACCAGATCGAGTACGAGACCGTCACGCCGGCGGTGTCGGACGATGCCCTGGTCACTCCCGGAACCCTGACGGTCGCCCTCGATACTTCCGATGCGCCGCAGGCCATGCAGGACGCCGACGGCGAGCTCACGGGGTATGCGGTTGACGCCGCCCGCGCCCTCGCAAGCCGCATGGGCCTTAAGGTCGCCTTTGTCGATGCGTCCTCGGCAGGTTCCGCGCTCGGCGACAAAAAGGCTGATATCTTTATCGGCGAGATCAACTCCACGGACGGGGACGTTAGCTCGCTCGGCACCTGCCTGTACGATGCCGCTTCCGTGTTCGGTAAAACCAGCGATGGTGGGTCGCTAAGCGTTTCCACCGATACCCTTAACACGTCTACTCTGGGTGTCCAGATGTCCTCGGCCTCGCAGGAGGCGCTTGCTAAGCAGAGCATCGCCGCCAACCAAAAGACTTACTCCAACATCAACGAGTGCTTTGAGGCACTCGAGTCCGGCGAGGTCGACTATGTAATCTGCGACTCCACGGCCGGCGGCTACCTTGCACGCCTGATGAGCGAGGTCTCCTATGTCGGTTCGCTCGAGGCGCCCTCGACGCTTGGTGTTGCGGGCCTCTCGTCCAATGACGAACTGTGCCGTGCCGTGAGCGATGCCCTCGACGGTATTACGGCCGACGGCACGCTCGAGGCGGTCCACTCTGTCTGGTATGGCAGGATGCCCTACGACCTCACCGCTAAGACGGTTTCGGGCGCTAACGTGCAGCCGGGCGACTCTGAGTCCAGTGAGACCGCATCCTCCGGCAGCGAGTCCTCCGATTCCAACAATGAGACCGCATCCTCCGAGGACAAATCGTCCAGCCAGGAAGGCACCATCACCGACGACGACATTAACAAACTTAATAGCTAGTTATTGCTAGGGGTGGTGTCTCCTATACGTTGGAAAGGACGCCTCTTCACGGTTTCAACACGCACTGCCGGGCTTCCCCAATAGGGGAGCCCGGCTTTTTCATCCCTATAAAACCAGCAGGTCAAAGCCAATTTTCGGGACCAAATACAAAGCCGTCGGCTCCCTTCTATAGCGCACTTTGCCACGGAAAAGTGCGAGACTTCGGTATGCGGTATCAAGCAATCGTTATTCGGGTCTTTAGGAATCCGCGTGATTAAATGCACGGCAATGGGTACATAGCCAGTACAGTAAGTCCCCGAGGCAGATTGGAGCCACGTATGGATATCAAGGTTTCTGGACGCAAGACGACGGTAACCGATGCTCTGCGTGCGCATGTGGATGAGAAGATCGGCGAGGCGCTCAAGGTTTTCGATATCGAGCCCATGACGGTCGACGTTGTACTTCGCTATGAGAAGAACCCCTCGAACCCCAACCCGGCAATCGTCGAGGTTACGGTTCGCGCCCGCGGTTCGGTGATTCGCGTTGCCGAGCACGGTGCAGATATGTACGCCGCCATCGACCTCTCCGCCGATAAGGTCACCCGCCAGCTGCGTAAGTTCAAGACCAAGGTCGTGGACAACCGCCAGGGCGGTGCCAGCGCCGCGGATGTCGCGCCGGTCGAGCGCGTCGAGGATCTGGCCGACCTGCTGCTGCCCGAGGAGGAGGACGACCTGCTCGTCCGCGAGAAGGTTATCGACGTCACCCCGATGACTGAGGAGCAGGCGCTGGTGCAGACCGATCTGCTGGGCCACGACTTCTACGTGTTCGAGAACGCGACGACCGGTCTCATCAATGTGGTGTATCACCGTAAGAATGGTGGATATGGCATCATCAAGCCCCGCATCGAAACACTTGACGAGTAAAATACGTTAACTTGCATGAGTTAACGGTTGGCGGCCATCCCATGCGGGTGGCCGCCTTTTTACGTAAGGAGTCGCTTTGATGGACAAGGCCGCATCCGCCGGTCATTCTGACCGTTGCCGCATCGTCGTCGATACCTGCTGCGACTTTAGCCCCGAGGTCGCCGCGAACCTCGATGTCGATATCCTGGGCTTCCCCTTCATTATCGATGGCGAGGAGCGCACGGATGACATCTGGTCGAGCATCACACCCAAGGAGTTCTACGACCGCATGCGCGCCGGTGCCCGCGTGTCCACCTCGGCTGTGTCGCTCGGTCGCTATATCGAGTTCTTTACCGAGTGCGCCAAAGAGGGTACGCCCACGGTCTACCTGTGCTTTACCTCGGCGCTGTCGTCGAGCTACAACTCCGCGTGCCAGGCGGCGGACGCCGTGCGCGCCGAGTATCCCAACTTTGAGCTGTACGTGGTCGACAACGCTCTGCCCTGTGCGACCGGCGAGCTCTTGGCGCTTGAGGCCGTGCGCCAGCGCTCGGCGGGATTGACCGCTAAGCAGCTGGTCGACTGGGCAAACGAGGCCAAGACCTACGTGCACGGCTACTTTACGCTCGAGAGCTTTGACGCGCTGGCTGCCGGCGGCCGCATTCCGCCCGCGGCGGCACAGCTCACGGCAAAGCTCGACGTCAAACCCGAGCTGTCCTACGACCTGGCCGGCTCGCTGTCGCTGATCGGCGTCAACCGCGGTCGCAAGAAGGCGCTCAAGTCCATTCTCAAGTCGTTCCGCGAGAACTATGTGCCCGATCGCACCATGCCCATCGCCATTATGACGGCCGATGCCGAAAAGGACGGCGACTGGCTCGAAGCCGCCATCCGCAAGGAGGAGGGTTGCGCCGACGTCACGATCATTCGCAGCTCCGTCGGTCCTACCATCGGCTCGCACGTGGGCCCCGGCATGGTGGCCTGCGCGTTTTGGGGTAAGAACCGCGCCGACAAGGCGTCGCTTTCCGACCGCATCGCCCGCCGCGTGCGCGGTCAGTAGGCAAGTAACGCGGCCGTAATCGATCCCAACTCACAGCCCAAACGCTGGCACCGAGTATTCAACCTGGTAACAACACCCAACCCAAAAGGAAAGGTTTCATGGCAAACAAGCTCTCCGTCGCATTCATCGGCACCGGAATCATGGGTGCCCCCATCGCCGGCCACATCCTGGACGCCGGCTACCCCGTCACGGTCAACAACCGCACCAAGTCCAAGGCCGCCGCGCTTATCGAGCGCGGCGCCGTCTGGGCCGATACGCCGGCCGAGGCCGTGGCGAACGCCGATGTCGTCTTTACCATGGTGGGCTATCCCTCCGAGGTCGAGGAGCTCTATCTGGCGGGCAACGGCCTGCTTGCGTGCACCAAGCCGGGCGCGGTCTTGATCGACCTCACCACGAGCTCGCCCGAGCTCGCCCGTGACATTGCCGAGGCCGCCCAGGTCTCCGGTCGCATGGCGTTTGACTGCCCCGTCACCGGCGGCGAGTCGGGTGCTATCGCCGGCACGCTCACGGCTATCGTGGGCGCTACCGAGAACGACATCGCCCCGGTCCGCGACATCCTTGCCACCTTTGCGGCCAACATCCGCTGCTTCGACGGCGCCGGCAAGGGCCAGGCTGCCAAGCTCGCCAATCAGGTGTCGCTGGGCGCCTGCATGGTCGGCATGGCGGACGCCATGGCATTTGCCGAGCTGAGCGGCCTTGACCTGGAGAAGACCCGCCAGATGATCCTGGGCGGTACCGGCAAGTCCGGCGCCATGGAGAGCCTGGCGCCCAAGGCGCTCGACGGCGACTACAAACCCGGCTTTATGGTCGAGCACTTCATCAAGGACCTGCGCTTGGCGCTCGCCTATGCCGACGATCGCGAGCTTGCGCTGCCCGGCGCCGACGTGGCCTTTACGCTCTACGACATGCTCGATGCCATCGGTGGCGCCAAGCTGGGCACCCAGGCCATCACGGTCCTCTACAAGGAGGAGGCCGACGCCATCGCCGCCGGTCTGGACTGGTCGCAGTATCGTCCCGAGGAGCACGGTGCTCACGAGGAAGGTTACGGTTGCGGCGAGCATGGCGACGACCACGAGTGCGGTTGTGGCCACCACCATGGCGAGGACCACGAGTGCTGCGGCGGCCACGGCCATGACGACGGCCACGAGTGCTGCTGCGGCCACCATCACGGGGAGTAGCGCCCATGAGCTGGACGTTCGTGGTGCTTGCGCTGGTGCTCTTTCTCTTTGCGATCTACATCGGCTTTTTGTGCGGCCAGTGGGCGTGCGAAAAGCGCGTCATCACCAAGCGCGACTACTGGATTGCCAATTTTGCAGGAGCGGCGGCAGTCGTCCTGCTGACCTGGGTGTTCTCGCTGTTCCCGCTGGTGCAGTTTGCGCCGATCGGCTGGCTCGGCGGTTTTATCGCCGGTCTTAAGATGAGCTTTGGCGAGTCCGTCGGCCCATGGCGCAAGCACGATGAGGTCTTTAACGTCAACAAGGCACACCGCGCCGCCGCCGATGCGGGCGACGCCGAGGAGCGCCGCCGCGCGCGTCACAATGGTGCAGCCGACCGACAGCTCATCTCGGTCACCGATGACAGCAAGGGTGCTGGCAAGCACGCTAAGAAATAGTAAGAAGAGGTAACTATGGCAGAAAACAAGGAAGAACAGCTCACCGATGAGGAGCTGGCACAGCTTCAGCTGGCAGAGGAGAACGAGAACGCCGTCGACCGTCTGGTCAAGGAGCTCGGCTGCCCCACGCGCCGCATCCGTCAGTTTGCCGCTCGCGTGCTGCACCTGCTTGCCGAGCGCGATCCGCAGCGCGTCGTGCCCTGCGTGCCCGCGCTGATCGAGGCACTTGACCGCCCCGAGGCTCAGACCCGCTGGGAGGCCCTCGACGCCCTGGCGGCGCTCGCCACCACCTGCCCCGAGCAGCTGGGCGATGCCTTTGAGGGCGCCGAGACTGCGCTGTTCGACGAGATTTCCTCCACGCTGCGCTATGCCGCCTTCCGCCTGCTGTGCGTGTGGGGTGCCACGAGCGTCGAGCGTTCGCGCGAGGCTTGGCCCATCCTGGACGAGGCTATCCAGTGCTACCACGGCGACCTTGAGTATCGCGACATGCTCGGTTGCCTGTACGAGTTTGGCCAGGGCGAGATTGACGCCGAGGTCGCCGAGAAGCTCGCGCTGCGCCTTAAGTTCGACGCCGAGAACGGCAAGGGCAGCTATCTCAAGGCTCGTTCGAGCGAGATTTGCGAAATGCTTGTTAAACGTTTTGGCCTGGATCTCTCCAAAAAGAAGAAGCGTGCTAGCGTTAAAAAATCTGACGACGCCGAAGACGAGGAGTAACAGATTATGGCGCACGATGTAGTCCTGATCCCCGGTGACGGTATCGGTCCCGAGATTACGCAGGCCATGCGCCGCGTGGTCGAGGCCACCGGTGTCCAGATCAACTGGAATGTCCAGGAGGCCGGTGCCGGCGTCATGGACGAGTTTGGCACGCCACTGCCCCAGCACGTGCTCGATGCGGTCGCCGAGACCAAGGTTGCCATCAAGGGCCCCATCACCACGCCGGTCGGTACGGGTTTCCGCAGCGTTAACGTCGCCCTGCGCAAGCACTTTGACCTGTACGCCTGCGTGCGACCCTGCCTGTCGCAGCCGGGCGACGGCTCGCGCTTCCGCGACGTCGACCTGGTCATCGTGCGCGAGAACACCGAGGACCTCTACGCCGGCATCGAGTTCGATGAGGGCGCTGCCGAGGTCGAGGAGCTTTCGCAGCTCGTCGAGCGCTCGGGCCAAAAGACCTTCGCCGCCGATTCCGCCATCTCAATCAAGCCGATCTCTATCGCCAAGAGCCGCCGCATTGTGGAGTATGCCTTTGAGTACGCCCGCCGCTGCGGCCGCAAAAAGGTGACGGCCGTGCATAAGGCCAACATCATGAAGGCGACCGACGGTCTGTTCCTGCGCGTTGCGCGCGAGGTGGCCGCCAACTATCCCGATATCGAGTTCAACGACAAGATTGTCGACGCCACCTGCATGGGCCTGGTCCAGAACCCCAACGACTTTGATGTCCTGGTGCTGCCCAACCTGTACGGCGACATCGTCAGTGACCTGTGCGCCGGCCTGGTGGGTGGCCTTGGTATGGCTCCGGGTTCCAACATCGGTGCCGACTGCGCCATCTTCGAGGCGACGCACGGCTCCGCGCCCGATATCGCTGGCCAGGATATCGCTAACCCCACGGCCGAGATTCTGTCTGCGGCTATGATGCTCGATCACCTGGGCGAGAACGACGCGGCCAATCGCATTCGTGCCGCCGTTTCTGCCACGCTCGACGAGGGTGAGCAGGTTACCGGCGACGTTCGTCGTGCCCAGACCGGCTCCGTTGAGGGTGCTGTGGGCACGCAGGCCTTTGCCGATGCCGTTATTGCGCACCTGGCCTAAGGTATGCACGCTGCAAACGCCTAAATAGTACTTAAGTGTTTGCGTATAACCTGAGAATCAATACGCCCGGCGCTCTGTCGGGCGTATTCTATTGCGGACTATGTTTCCTAACAAGGAGTAACTGATATGGGTCTGATTCAAAAGAAGGACGAGAAGGACGAGATCGACGGCATCCAGATCATCGAGCGCGGCGAAGGCCCCGACGGTGACGAGGACGAGAAGATCGATCTGGTCGCCGGTACGTCTGCTGAGCACATTGCTGCCGGTACGACGGCCGAGGAGGAGGACGCCCGCCTGGAGGCTCAGATTGCCGCGGATGCCGCTGACGAGAACCTGATGCCCGAGGAGCAGGACGAGGACGACGACTCCGACGAAGACGACCATGCATCCAAGCACAAGAAGACGATGGTTGCCGCCTTCGTGGTTGCAGTCGTGATCGCTGCGGTGGTCGGCTTCTTTATTGGCAATGGAGGCTTTGGCGGCAAGGGCGTCGGCTCGGCGACCCTCACCGAGGACCAGCTTGATTCGACCGTGGCAAGCTACAGCTACAACGGCAAGAAGAGCGACATCACCGCGCGTGAGGCCATCGAGAGCCAGTACAGTCTCGACACCGTCAAGGATAGCGATGGCAACTACACCGCTCCTTCTGCCGACGTTATCCTGTCCTACGTGCGCAACAAGATCCTGCTCGATGCTGCCGCGGACGAGGGCATTACCGTTTCTTCCAAGGAAATGAAGAAGTACGCCGAGGATTCCATCGGCACCTCCGACTACAAGACCATGGCCACGCAGTATGGCGTGTCCAAGGACCAGGCCAAGCAGATCGTCCGCCAGTCCGCGACGCTGCAGAAGCTCTACAAGAAGAAGGTGGGCGATAGCTCCGCAAGCATGCCGACCGCCCCGACCGAGCCTGCTGACGGCAACGAGGAGACCGCGAGCAAGGATTACGCCGATTACATCATCAACCTTGCCGGCGACGAGTGGGATAGCTCAAAGGGCACCTGGAAGGATGCCGACAGCACCTATGCCAAGGCCTTCGCTGACGATGCCTTTACGGCCGATAGCGCTACCTATAAGCAAGCCATGACCGCCTATTACACCGCCTACCAGCAGTATTCCTCGCAGGCTTCGAGCGCCAGCTCCAAGTGGACCGAGTATGCGAACGGCCTCTACGCCAAGGCCAACATCAGCATCTACGGCCTGTTTGCGTAAGGTTTGCCTGCGCTACTGCGCGCTAACCGATCACCTGATTAAGCCCGCTAGAACGGACAACGTTCTAGCGGGCTTTTTGTTGCCGAAATCAATAGGATAGGCCTCGCGCCCGCGCAAGCGCTCCATCGGGTCCCTAATTCATATGGGAAAACAGCTGCAAACGATTACAAGTAACCGGTGAACGGTCGAAAACTACCGTTCACCGATAATCTCAAAACTGGTTCTAACTGGTATTAAGTCAAAAAGACCAATTCACATATCTTCACAATGACCTGCAATTTTTCTACACGCTATTTTTAGCCGCCCTGCGTTGTTTAGACACAGGAAAAGATCCGATCTTTTGCCAAAGCATTTCGGAACGGTTTCAAAACCGCAGGTAGAAGTGTTAACGACCGGTAAACGGTCGATTTATCACCGTGAGCGGTGCAAAAACGTTTTACCGTATGAATCAACGAAAGCGACCTCTTCTGGGGTGATATAGTGACAACAACACGTCACGTGGTTACTACCAGATTAGAAACCACTGGTCTTCAAAGTACGCTTTCTAAGAAGCTTTAAGGGCGAGCGCCCGCTGGCTTCCGAAAATCATCGGACTCAGATCGTACACACCTTCGGAAGGGAAATTTGAATGGTTGGCTTTATTCTTACCGGTCATGGACAGTTCGCACCCGGCCTCGCAAGCGCTATCGCTATGGTTGCTGGCGACCAGCCCGCTTTTACCGTCGTTCCTTTTGAGGGCGACCAGGCTGCTTCCTACGGTGAGGATCTCCGCGCCGCTATTACCGCCATGCGCGAGGAGTGCGATGGCGTGCTCGTCTTTACCGACCTGCTTGGTGGCACCCCGTTCAACCAGGCGATGATGATTGCCCAGGATGTCGACAACGTCGAGGTTCTGACCGGCACCAACCTTCCCATGGTTATTGAGCTTCTGTTCCTCCGCGGCAACGCCACGCTCGCCGAGCTTGGCGAGCAGGCCGTGACCGTTGGCCAGACGGGCATCACCGCCCAGACGGTCGCATCCGTTGCCGGCTCCGACGAAGAGGATATCTTCGGCGACGAGGACGGCATCTAATGGCCGATTTCGGAGCCAACGTCCTGAGCTCCTCGGTCGCCCTTTTAGGCCTGCTTGTCATCATGGGCTTGATTTACACCATCTGGTCGCAAATCAACATGAAGAAGAAGCAGAAGTACTTCAAGGAGCTGCACACCGAGCTCAAGCCGGGTCAAGAGGTTCTTTTCGCCGGCGGTATCTACGGAACCGTCAAAGGCATCGAAGGCGAGAAGGTCCAGATCAAAGTCCGATCCGGAGCCGTCGTAGATGTTTCGCGTTACGCGATTCAGGAGATCAAGTAACTGTCGTCAGCAAATAACGAAAGGAAGCTGATCAACATGGCAGAACCCAACATTCTTCTTACCCGCATCGATAACCGACTGGTTCATGGTCAGGTTGCCACCCAGTGGAACTCCACCCTGGGCTCCAACCTCATCCTCGTCGCCAACGACGACGTGGCGTCCAACACCATGCGCCAGAACCTCATGAAGATGGCCGCTCCCGCCGGCGTCGCTACGCGTTTCTTCTCTCTGCAGAAGACCATCGACGTCATTGGCAAGGCGAGCCCGCGCCAGAAGATCTTCATCGTGGCCGAAACACCGGAAGACGTGCTTACGCTCGTCAAGGGCGGTGTGCCTATAAAGAAGGTAAACATCGGCAACATGCACATGTCGGAAGGAAAGCGCCAAGTCGCCACCTCCGTCGCAGTTAACGACGAGGATGTCGCTGCGTTTAAAGAGCTGCAGGAATTGGGGGTGGAGTTGGAGATCAGGCGCGTTCCGAGCACGCCTGTTGAGGACACGAGCAAGCTCTTCTCGTAATCCTCGTGATCCACGTTGTCAGGAGTGAAACCCTGACGTTCTGTACGTGAAATCCAAAGTGCGTACATACATTTTGAAAGGAGGAGCAAGATGGAATACTCGATCATCCAGATCGCTCTAGTCTTCGTCGTCACGTTCATCGCGGCAATCGACCAGTTTGACTTCCTCGAGTCTCTCTATCAGCCCATCGTCACCGGCGCCGTCATCGGTCTTATCCTTGGCGACCTCAACACCGGTCTTCTCGTGGGTGGTACCTATCAGCTCATGACGATCGGCAACATGCCGATCGGAGGCGCTCAGCCGCCTAACGCCGTCATCGGCGGCATCATGGCAGCCATTCTCGCTATCGCCACGGGCCTCGAGCCCAACGCGGCAGTCGGTCTCGCCATTCCGTTCGCTCTGCTTGGCCAGCTCGGCGTTACCCTGGTCTTCACGCTTATGTCCCCGCTTATGTCCACGGCCGATAACATGGCTCACAACGCGGACACCAAGGGCATCGAGCGCCTGAACTACTTCGCCATGGCTCTGCTCGGCCTGATCTTCGCTGTCGTCGTCACCCTGTTCTTCATCGCTGGCGCTACCATTGGTCAGACCATCGCTTCCGCCATCCCGACTTGGCTGCAGACCGGTCTGTCCGCTGCAGGCGGCATGATGCGCTTCGTCGGCTTCGCCGTCCTGCTCAAGGTTATGATGAACCGCGATATGTGGGGCTTCTTCCTCATGGGCTTTGGCCTCGCGCTCATCACCGTTGCCAACGATTCGCTGGCAACCCCTGCTCTGCTCATCCTCGCTCTCATCGGCTTCGGCATCGCTTTCTGGGACTTCCAGCAGCAGACCGAGCTGAAGGGTGCAGCTGTTTCTGACGGAGGTGACTTCGAAGATGGCATCTAATGAGTATGTGATCCCGGAGCACTACGAGGATCTCACTCCTGCTCCGCAGCTCGACCAGAAGACCCTCAACAAGATGGCTTGGCGCTCCTGCTTCCTGCAGGCATCGTTCAACTACGAGCGCATGCAGGCCGCTGGCTGGCTCTACTCCATCATCCCCGGTCTGGAGAAGATCCACACCAACAAGAACGACCTCGCGGCTTCCATGAGCCACAACCTGGAGTTCTTCAACACCCACCCGTTCCTTGTCACCTTTGTTATGGGCATCGTGCTTTCGCTCGAGCAGAACAAGGTTGACATCCCCACGATCCGCGCCGTCCGCGTCGCCGCAATGGGCCCGCTCGGTGGTATCGGTGACGCTCTGTTCTGGCTGACGCTCGTGCCTATCACGGCCGGCATCACCTCCAACATGGCCATCAACGGCAACGCCGCTGCACCGATCATCTTCCTGGTGATCTTCAACGTCGTCCAGTTCGCTCTGCGCTTCTGGCTCATGAACTGGTCCTACAAGCTTGGCACCAGCGCTATTGACGCTCTGACCGCCAACATGCAGGCCTTCACGCGTGCCGCTTCCATCATGGGCGTCTTCGTCGTCGGTTGCCTGGTCGTCACCATGGGTGGCACCCAGATCAACCTCCAGATTCCCAACGGCACCACCCGTGGCCTCTCCGCTACTACCGTGATCGTCTCCGAGAAGGAGGCCGAGAACTTCACCGGTATGGAGGGCATCGATACCGAGACCGCTGAGGCCGGTACCATCGCCATGACCGATGAGGACGGCAACGCCCTCACCGCTTCCGATGCCGACGGCAACGCTGTCGAGTGCGGCGTCACCGATCTGGGCAACGGCATGGAGTCCGTGACCTACGGTACCGTCACCGAGGATCCGGTCAACTTCTCTGTTGCCGACACCCTCAACACCATCGTCCCGAAGCTCGTCCCGCTTATGCTTACGCTGCTGCTTTACTACATGTTTGCTAAGCACAGCTGGACCCCGACCAAGGGCATTCTGCTGCTCTTCGTCCTGGGCATCCTGGGCGCTGGCCCGCTTGGTCTCTGGCCGAGCATCTGGTAAGGCTCTAGCTTGAGGGGTGTGTCCCTACGCGGCTCACACCCCGACCCCTTAAGCCATGTGTATGTTAAAAGCCGCGTGCTCGAAAGAGCGCGCGGCTTTTGTTTTCTTAATGATTCGGGTGTGGCAGACAGATAATGCATAACACCCTAGGTAGTTAGCCGAATTCGAGCAAAAGGGAGGATAGGATGGCGATCGGAGCGCGTAAGCAACCGCTGTACGATCAGCTGGTCGATATTCTGACCGAAAAGATTGACCATGAATATCGCGCCGGTGACATGATTCCTTCCGAGCGCGAACTTTCGGAGCGCTATGGTCTCTCGCGCACTACGGTACGCCTGGCTCTGCAGGAACTGGAGCGTTTAGGACTGGTGGTTCGGCAGCACGGTCGCGGTACCTTTGTGACCGACCGTTCGGCAAAGGCAACCAATCTTATGCAGTCCTACAGCTTTACCGAGCAGATGCGCGCGATGGGGCGCGACCCCGAGACCACGATTCTCGAGTTTTGCGAGATGGAGGCCGATAAGAATCTGGCCGAGCATATGGGATTGCGTATCGGCGATCGCATTTTTAAGCTCAAGCGCCTTCGTTCTGCCGACAACATGCCCATGATGGTCGAACGCAGCTATCTACCGGTTCGTCAATTTCTGTCCCTAAAGCGACCGCTGCTGGAGCGTAAGCCGCTTTACGATGTGATCGAGCAAGACTTTCAGCAAAAGATACGCGTGGCCGAAGAGGAGTTCTATGCGAGCATAGCCCGTCCCACCGATGCCCACCTTTTGGGAATTGTCGAGGGCTCGCCTGTGCTCGATTTGGTCAGGACTACGTATAACGAGTCAAACGAGGTTGTGGAGTACACACTCTCGGTTGCTCGTGCCGATCAGTTTAAATACAAGGTTTACCACCAGCGCAGTAACTAGTGCTCGCATCGTTTCCATATGGTGATTCTTTGCATTTAACTGGTTACTACCAGATAACCAACCGAAGTGTATAATTGCACGTCAGAGGATTACTTCTAGAGAGAGGTATTAAAAATGTTCGAGAAGAGTGTCGAGGAGCTCACCGAGCTCGGCGCCCAGATCACCACGGCCGAGATTGCTCAGCAGCCCGAGCTTTGGCGTGATACGCTCAACATCTATCGCGAGAACAAGGAGGCCATCGAGGCCTTCCTGGCCGAGGCTCGCGCTATGGGCGAGGGTCGTCTGTCCGTTGTCTTCACCGGTGCCGGTACGTCCGACTACGTTGGCGATACCTGCGCCCCGTACCTGCGTCACGCTGGCAACACTGATCTCTACGACTTTAAGCCCATCGCCACGACCGACATCGTGAGCGCCCCGCGCGACTTCCTGCGCGCCGAGGATCCCACGCTCGTGGTTTCCTTTGCCCGCTCTGGCAACAGCCCCGAGAGCCTTGCCGCCGTTGCCGTTGCCAAGGAGCTCGTCCACAACGTCAAGTTCCTCAACATCACCTGCGCTCCCGAGGGCAAGCTCGCCGTCGAGTCCGCCGATGATCCCAATGCGCTGACGCTGCTCATTCCGCGCGCCAACGACAAGGGCTTCGCCATGACCGGTTCCTACACCTGCATGACCCTGCTCTCCACCCTTATTTTCGACACTGCCTCTGACGAGCAGAAGGCCGAGTGGGTCGAGACGATTGCCAAGATGGGCGAGGAGGTCATCTCCCGTGAGCCTGAGATCGCCGATTACCTGGCTGGCGACTTCAACCGCGTGACCTACTTGGGTTCTGGCTCCTTCGGTGGCCTTGCCCAGGAGAGCCAGCTCAAGATCCTCGAGCTCGCTCACGGTCTGGTCGCTACTTCCTACGACACCTCCATGGGCTATCGTCATGGACCCAAGTCCTTCGTCGACGATAAGACGCTCGTCTTCGTGTTCGTCAACAACGACGCCTACACCCGTCAGTACGATATCGACATCCTCAACGAGATCGGCGGCGACGAGATCGCTCAGCACACCGTCGCCGTTCAGCAGGAAGGTGCTACCGTCTATGAGGGTGAGTCCTTCACCTTTAAGGGCTACGAAGCGCTTCCCGAGGGCTACCTCGCTCTGCCGTTCGTGATGTTTGCCCAGGCTATCAGCCTGCTCAACTCCGTGCGCGTGGGCAACACGCCCGATACGCCGAGCCCCACCGGCACGGTCAACCGCGTGGTCAAGGGTGTGACGATTCACCCCTTCACCGCTTAATCGCGTCCCCCTGTAAGGGCGCCCGTCCGCTCATAACGGCGGGCGGGCGCTTTTTGTTTTTACATGGACCGGGTATAAGCATTACCACAGTCAACTGCTTTAGAAGCAAGGAGTGCATATGAGCACGTACGCAATTAAGGCTGACAAGTTCTTCTTGCCGGCAGGCCCGCAACTGGGCGGCTATCTTATGGTCGAGGATGGCGTTTTTGGCGCCTGGCAGGCCGACGAGCCCTCTTGCGAGATTAAGGACTACACGGGATCGTGGATCGCACCGGGTATGGTCGATACTCACATCCATGGCTTCTATAACCACTCGACTACCGATAACGATCCCGAGGGCATTGATATCAGCTCGACCGAGCTCGCCCGTCGCGGTACCACCAGCTGGCTGCCCACGACGTTCACCGATGGCGTCGAGCAGATCAAGGATGCCTGCGCCGCCATCGCCCAGGCGGACGAGGGTCGCGGCCCCGACTTCTGCGGTGCTCGCATTCAGGGCATCTACCTGGAGGGCCCCTTCTTTACCATGAAGCACGTGGGCGCGCAGAACCCCGCTTATCTTATCGATCCCTCCGAGGAGATCTTTGATCAGTGGCAGGGGGCTGCGGGTGGTCGCATCGTCAAGAGCGCCATGGCGGCCGAGCGCGACGGTGCCGCTGCTTATGCGGCTGCTCTGAACGCCAAGGGTGTGGTGACCAGCATCGGTCACTCCGACGCCACCTACGATGAGTGCATTGCCGCTATCAACGCCGGTGCCAGCTGCTTTACGCATACCTATAACGGCCAGCGCGGGCTGCATCACCGTGAGCCCGGTGTCGTGGGTGCCGCTATGTCCACGCCCGAGACCTACGCCGAGATCATCTGTGACGGTAAGCATGTAAACCCTGCCGCCATCAAGGCGCTGCTGCAGGCCAAGGGCTGGCAGCACACGGTGCTCATCACCGACTGCCTGGGTTGCGGCGGCATGCCCGAGGGCAGCTACACCAGTGGTGGCATGGACGTCATCATGAAGGACAACCTGTGCTGGCTCGCTGACGGCAAGAGCATTGCCGGCTCGGTGCTCACGCTTGCCCAGGGCGTCAAGAACATCGTCGACTGGGGCATCGCCAGCGCCGATATCGCCATTCGCATGGCAACCGAGGTGCCGGCACGCTCCGCGCACATCGAGGATAAGTGCGGCAGCATCATGCCTGGTCGCGACGCCGACTTTGTCGTGTTCGACCACGAGCTCACCCTCGTAGAGACATATGTTGGCGGCCAGAGCGTCGGCAACGCGTTTGCCGAGTAACGATAGAAAAAGACGGCGGGCCCGAATCTGCTCGGACCCGCCGTATGGGTTAAACGCTCAAAAGCACCTTTACAGTTACAGCTTGTTAGCGATCTTCTTTGCCGTGCGCTTGACGCCGGCCACCAG
>CABSNA010000006.1 GCA_902478865.1 uncultured Collinsella sp. | reverse complement strand
CGCAGGAGCTCGTGTCCCGCGAGGGCGACGGCCTGCACCTGCGTCGCTCCGACGGTACCGAGTACACCGCTCAGGACGACGCCTTCGTGCTCGACTTCTACGCCGCCCATGCCGGCGCCGACGATGCCCAGCTGGTGCACGACGTGCTCACCAACGAGCAGATGTGGGGCGAGGACCTTACGCAGATCGCAGGTCTTGAGGAGTTTGTCGTCAGCGCGCTCGCTGTCGTGCGTGCCGAGGGCGCCAAGCAGGCCTTCGCCAACGCTCAGGCGTAAATTTCCGGCGCAGACGCGGGCGCGGGACGGCGTGCCCGCGTCTCGACTTCTGCTCAACCTGTAGGGTTAGGACCATTTGTAATGAATACTATCCAGATCAATCCGGCCGATAACGTGATCGTTGCGCTGTCGCCGCTTGCCAAGGGCACTGCCGTCGCGGTTCCCGGGGTGGGCGAGGTCGTGGCCGCAGAGGATATTCCGCAAGGCCACAAGATGGCTGTGCGCTCGATTGCCGCCGGCGAGGACGTCATTAAGTACGGCCTTCCTATCGGTCATGTGACGGGCGATGTCCAGCCCGGTCAGTGGCTCCACACGCACAATGTGAAGACCAACCTTTCGGGCGAGGTCGAGTATACCTACAACCCCACACATCCGGTCGTTGAGCCGGTTGAGCCCGAGACCTTTATGGGGTTCCGCCGCGCCGACGGTCGTGCCGCGACGCGCAACGAGCTGTGGATCATCCCCACGGTCGGCTGTGTCAACGAAGTCGCCCGTGCCATGTGCGAGCAGGCCCAGGATCTGGTCGATGGCTCGCTGGAGGGCGTCTACTACTTCCCGCATCCGTTCGGTTGCTCGCAGACCGGCGCCGACCATGCCCAGACCCGTCGTCTGCTGGTGGCACTGTCGCGTCACGCAAATGCCGCGGGCGTGCTGTTCCTGTCGCTCGGTTGCGAGAACTGCACGCATCAGCAGGTGCTCGACGAGCTCGGTGACTTCGATCACGAGCGCGTTCGTTTTCTCACCTGCCAGGATGTAGCCGACGAGCAAATCGAGGGCCACAAGATTCTGGCCGAGCTGGCAGACCTGGCAAAGCAGTCCAAGCGCGAGCCCATTCCGGCCTCCGAGCTGGTCATTGGTCTTAAGTGTGGCGGCTCCGACGGTCTTTCGGGCATTACCGCCAACCCCACGATCGGTCGCGTGAGCGATATGGTCGTCGCCCGTGGCGGCACGTCGGTGCTTACCGAGGTGCCCGAGATGTTTGGCGCGGAGAGCATCCTGCTCGACCGTTGCGAGAACGAGCAGGTCTTTAACGCTGCCTCCGACATGCTCAATGGATTTAAGGACTACTTTATTAGCCACGGCGAGGTCGTTTATGAGAACCCGAGTCCCGGCAACAAGGACGGCGGTATTACCACGCTCGAGGACAAGAGCTGCGGCTGCGTGCAAAAGGGCGGATCTGCCCCCATCGTCGACGTGCTGCCGTATGCCGGCCAGGCAAATAAACACGGCCTGAACATGCTGTGCGGTCCGGGCAACGACATGGTATCCACCACGGCGTTGACGGCTGCCGGCTGCCACGTGATTCTGTTCTCGACCGGCCGCGGCACACCGTTTGGCGCGCCGGCGCCTACCCTCAAGGTGTTCACCAATCAGCGTTTGTGCGACCACAAGGCCAACTGGATGGACTTTAACGCTGGCGTGATTGCCACGGGTGAGCGCACGCTCGACGAGGCTGCCCACGATCTGTACCAGCTGGTGCTGGAGACGGCGAGCGGTAAGCTCACGAGTGCTGAGCGCCGTGGCTGTCACGAGATCAGTATCTGGAAGGACGGCGTCTGCTTGTAGCGGCAAGTGCGCCCAAGCATAGCGAGATGTCATCGGCCCCATCGGGAGTGTTCCCGGCGGGGCCTTTTCGTTTCATGGTTAAGTGAATATGTTGGTATGTCTGATAAACGTTCACCTATCTCATGGCTGTCCAGCATGGCACCTTTACCAGCAGAAAATAGGTGTGAGGATCTCAATTGTGTCCGTTCAGCGGTAAAAATCGACCGTTCAAGGATATTATTCAAGTGAACGTTCACCTATCATAAGCAATCGCGCATAATCTAACTAAACGTTCACCCTGAACGCTGGGCAGACAGATGTCAGTGTGGACTCAAATGTCTTGTTACAAGACAATCGAGAAAAGAGAGGGAGCTCGATGACTAATAAGATCGGAAAAAAGCGTAAGATCACATTCTGGACGCGCTTGGGCTTTGGTATGGGCGGTATGCTCAATTCCGGTGCCCTGACATTTACGCACAGCTACATGGTGCTGTTCCTGTCCACGGAGTGTGGCCTGTCCGCAGGCGAGGCTGCACTGATCAGCTCGTTTGCCATCTATGTCAACGCCATTCTTTGCCCGCTGATGGGCTTTGTGGCCGATAACTTCTATGCCACCAAGATTGGCCGCATCTTTGGTCGTCGTCGTTTCTGGATCTTGCTGGCCATCCCGATGATGATCGCCGAGCCGCTCATCTTCGTGGCTACGCCGTTTGGCTTCCCGTACTACTTTGTGCTGTACCTGATCTACAACGTCGCGTACACGTTCTGCACCGCCAACCTGTCGCCGCTTACCATCGAGATGACCGACGACTTTAAGGAGCGTACGTACCTTACCGGCTACAAGCATCTCTTTGGTAACGCCGCCGGCTTCCTGATGGCAGCACTCGTCGGCTTTGGCTTTGGCACCTTCGGCGAGACCAACCCGTTTAGCTACTTCATCATCGCTACGATCAACGCTTCGGTCATGGCAATCTCGCTGCTCTGCGTGTACCTGTCCACATGGGAGCACACCCCCGAGGAGGTCGCTCAGGAGAAGATCGAGAGCGTCGGCGAGGGCATCAAGAAGTTCTTCATCGACGTTATCTCCACCTTCCGCAACAAGTCCTTCCGCAAGGTCCTGTATGCACAGGTCTCCACGAAGCTTGCTGCTGCCTGCTGGTCTGCCTGCCTGTCCTTCTTCATCGTCTACTGCCTGCAGATTCCTAAGTCCTACGAGTCCGTGATGGAGATGCCTGGCAAGGTCGTCGCTATCGTCTGCACCGCCATCTGGGTCGCCCTCATGGCCAAGAAGGGCTTCCACAAGTCTTGGTACCTCGCAAATGTCGGTTGCGCTGCGTGCATCATTGCCTACAACTACTTCGCCTTTGGTCAGATCAACGGCACCTCCACGGTCGCCATCGCCATGATCGCCTACCCCATCATCTTCGCCATCTGGAAGTTCTTCTACGTCGGCTTCCAGTACCTGCCCGATGTTCTGCTCAACTACATCCCCGATGTCGATGAACTCATCACCCTGCGTCGTCGCGAGGGCATCTACAGCTCCGCGCAGCAGCTCTGCCAGCAGATCGCCCAGGCTATCGCCGTCAACGTGTGGGCTATCGTCCTTGCTGCCTCCGGCTTCATTCAGACCGCCGGCAATAGCGACGCCGTGACCCAGCCCGCTACCGTGCCTCTGTATATCTGCGGCTACATGATCATCGGCTGCGCCGGCTTCTTCCTGCTTGCGGCCGTCCTTGCCCGCGGCATCAAGATCGACAAGGAGCAGTGCGACATCCTTTGCGACGAGATTCACCGCGTCAAGGAGGGTGGCAAGATGGCCGACGTCAAGCCCGAGGTCAAGGCGCTTTGCGAGGAGCTCTCCGGCTTTAAGTACGAGGACTGCTTTGCCCACAACAACGTTGGCTTCCAGGACGGTAGCGTAACCCCCGCCGAGTAAGGCCGACATATCGTCCAAATCACAGGGCCGTGCCACCGGAATTCCGCCGGCAGGCACGGCCCTTTTTTAACAGCGTACAATTTGCCTTTAGAGCATCTTTTTGAGGGAGAAATCCATGGAGACGAACGTTATCTGGCGCAACGCCCGCGCGGCCGTGATCGAGCTTGACGACGGCGGCTACTTTACCTGTGCCGATACGTGGGAGATCTTTGTCAACGACGAGCCCGCCGGTACCACGAATACGGTCGAGACCTATGTCGACGGCCTGATCCCCGGCAAGCGCAACCTGGTTCGTTTTGTTTGTGGCGAGCGTGAGCTGAGCGTAGGTGTCACCACGCCGGCTGAGCCCTTTACCATCAACGTTCGCGACTGTGGCGCCAAGGGCGATGCCGAGCACGACGACACCACCAACATCCAGGCTGCCATCATGGCCTGCCCCAAGGGCGGGCGCGTGCTGATCCCCGCCGGTAGTTATCGCATCAAGTCCCTCTTCCTTAAGAGCAATATCAACATCGAGCTCGCCGAGGGAGCGGTGCTGTTGGCCCGTCACGATCGCGCGGCGCTTGCCTACATTCCGGGCACGGTCACAGGCGACGAGGGCGCCGGGTATGCCGGCACCGATATGCTGCCCCTGGGCCGCTGGGAGGGCGAGAGTTTCTCGACCTACTGCTCTACCTTTACGGGTCTGAGCGTGCACGACGTGTGCATCTATGGTCGTGGTGCCATCGACGGTCAGACCGATTTTGCCGAGGACAACTGGTGGAACAAGGACTTTAAGAACATCTTTCGCCCGGAGGAGGGCCGCGAGGTCGCCCGCCCGCGCATGATCTTCCTATCCGAGTGTGAGAACGTGAGCATGGCCGGCTTCACCGTCCGCAACAGCCCGGCGTGGAACATCCACCCCATCCTGTGCGAGCACGTCGATGCGCTCTGCCTGTCCATCGAGGGCCCCAAGAACTCCCACAACACCGACGGTTTCGATCCCGAGAGCTGCGGCTTTGTCCGCATCCTTGGCTGTCAGTTCTCGGTGGGCGACGACTGCATCGCCATCAAGAGCGGCAAGCTGGGCATTGAGCCCGAGCTTCGTCCCGCCACGCACGACGTGCTGATCTCTCACTGCTACATGCACGATGGTCACGGCGCCGTGGTCCTGGGTTCAGAGGCTGCCGGCGGCATCAAGGACCTTACCGTGAGCAAGTGCCTCTTTGAGCGCACCGACCGCGGCCTGCGCGTCAAGACCCGCCGCGGGCGCGGCAAGGATGCCGTCAACGAGGGCATTACCTTTGAGCACATTCGCATGGACGAGGTGCTCACGCCCTTCGTGGTCAACTCCTTCTACTTCTGTGACAAGGACGGCAAGACCGATTACGTGCAGTCTCGCGAGGCGCTGCCTGTCGACGACCGCACGCCCGGCTTTGGTGCCACGACGTTTTGCGATATCGAGGCCACCAACTGCCATGCTGCCGCGGCCTATATCACGGGTCTGCCCGAGAGCAAGGTGACGCGTCTGACGTTCCAAGACGTTCACGTTACCTTTGCCGACGATGCCGAGCCCTTTGTCCCGGCCATGGCCTGCGGCGTTGAGCCCATGGTGCGTCAGGGCATCATTGCGCAAAACGTCAAGGTGCTCGACCTGCAAAATGTGGTGATCGAGGGCCAGGACGGCGAGGAGCTGCAGCTCCAGAACGTCGACAAGGTTGTCCGTTCCTAACTCGGGTTGATGACCAGGGCTGCATTGTCGGATAAATCGGCAATGCAGCCCTTGTGCGATACGGCCGTGTGCGCTGCGCTACGCATCATGGTGAAAGGGAATACATGCTCAATAAAACGATTCCTGTCGGGGTCGATGGCTCGTCTGCCACGATTACGTCTTATGTTTTTGCCCCGACCGAAGATGCTTATGCTTTAAAACCGCTGCCTGCAGTTGTGGTCGTGCCAGGAGGCGGCTACGATCACGTTTCGCCGCGCGAAGGCGAGCCGGTAGCGCTCCGTTTGTTGGCGATGGGCTACCAAGCGTTTGTACTGAACTATTCGGTTGCTCCGGCTGTCTATCCGCTGGCATTGCAAGAACTCGCGCGGACGGTCGATACCGTCCGAAGCCATGCGGCAGAGTACTGTGTCGATCCTGATCGGATTACGGTCATGGGTTTTTCGGCCGGTGGGCATCTAGTTGGCTTGCTCGGGGCGCTTTGGGACCAACCCTGGCTTGCAGAGTCGATTTCGGCATCGCCTGAGTCGATTCGGCCTGACACACTTTGCTTGGGCTATCCGGTCGTAAGCTCGGGGGCCTATGCTCATCGTGGTTCGTTTGAACACCTAACGGGTGCCGATGGCGCTTTGGCTCAAAAGTTGTCGATCGAGAATATGGTGGGCGATGGCTTCCCCCGTACGTTCTTGTGGCATACCGCCGAGGATGCATCGGTACCAGTTCAAAATAGCCTCCTTCTTGCGCAGGCTCTTGCCGACCACGGGATTGGCTTTAGCCTACATGTCTTTCCGCATGGAAAGCATGGGGCATCGCTCGCCACGGCCCAAACGGCATTTAAGGGCTGCGCCGAGCATATTCAGCCACAGGTTCAGGGCTGGCCTGAACAGTTCGTTGCATGGGAGCGTGATGGACGATGAGCGAAAGTATCTATACGCTGCGCGTTTCGAGGGCTGCGGCAGGAGCGTATCCAACGATTTCCGATGCCTTGGCGGCAGCCGATCAGCTCTATCCGGATGCCGAGCAACCGGTGATGATTCGCGTCGATCCGGGCGAGTATTGCGAGCGGGTCGAGATTCATCGCTCGCATGTGACGATTGAGGGAGAGACGGCCGACAGCGTGCGTATCGTGGGCAGCCTGGGTGCCAAGATGCCTTCGGAGGACGGCTCGGGCGTCGACGGCACGCTCGGCACGTTTAGGACCTATACCGTTTTGGTCGATGCCGACGACGTACGGCTCGAGAACCTCACGATTGAAAACGATGCGGGCGATGGACGCGAGGTCGGTCAAGCGATTGCCCTGTATGCTGATGGCGACCGTCTGGTTGTCGATGCCTGCTGCATTACGGGGCGCCAGGACACGCTGTTTTTGGGCCCGTTGCCCCCGCGCGAAGTCAAACCGGGCGGATTCATTGGGCCCAAGCAGTTTGCGCCGCGTCGGGTGGGCCGTCAGTATTTTCGACGCTGCCGGATCGAGGGCGATGTCGACTTTATCTTTGGCGGCGCGCGTGCCTACTTTGAGGGGTGCGAGATTCGCTCGCTCAACCGCGATATGGACGTGAACGGCTACGTGACGGCGGCGTCGACGCCCGAAGGCGAGCCGCACGGCTTTGTGTTCCACGGCTGTTCGTTTACAGCTCCGGATGGCGTGGCGCCGGATTCGGTCTACCTGGGTCGTCCTTGGCGCGAATGGGCGCAAACTGTGCTGATCGATTGCTGGCTGGGGCGACATATCAAGCGCGAAGGCTGGTGGGATTGGAATAAGCCGGCGGCACACAACTGCGTGCAGTATGCTGGCGCGATTCTGCATGGGCCGGCGGGTGATACTACCGGCTGGGTGCCGTGGGCGAATGAACTCGATGTGATGGCTGCCGCCGGGTACGCTCGCGAGCAGGTGCTTGCCGGTGGGGATGGCTGGGATCCCGAGGGCGGCGACGGTGATGCGGTTGAGACGGCTGAACTGTCTGCCAACGGCCGCACCGTGCACATCGAGACGTACTGCGAAGACGAACCTGCGCTGCGTGCCCGGCTGAAGCGCGAGGGGCGTTCGGCTGCTTTTACGGGCAAGACTCCTGCGAATTTTGAGGCATGGAAGATTGCGACCAGGACTCGTCTGTACGATGTTTTGGGCCTTTCGCTTATGGACCGCGTCCCGATTGAGATTCGTGAGCTCAGCCGCGTGCGGGTTGCCGGCGGCATTGTGCGTACTCATGCGATGCTGCAGGTTGAGCACGATGTGTGGATGCCGTTTTACCTGTTGGAGCCGTCTCATCCTAAGCTTGATGGACGGGGGCTTAAGCGTTGCTATATCTGCCCGCATGGCCATCAGGGAGCAGGCGCCGCAAGTGTTGCGGGCGTGACGGGCGTGCCGGCGGTCGATGATGCTGTGCGTAAGTTCAATTACGACTACGGTCTGCGTTTGGCACGCATGGGTTACGTGACCGTCTGCCCTGATGCGCGCGGTTGGGGATACCGTCGTGACTGGAAGGGTCAGGGCGATGACGAGAACAGCTACCTGCGCGGTACGTGTCTGAATCAAGCACGTATGGCCGAGCCACTGGGTCTTACGGTCGCGGGCCTCAACGTCTGGGACAACATGCGCTTGATCGATTACTTGGAGGCGCGCGGCGACATTGCCATGGATGACCTGGGTTGCTTTGGTTTTTCGGGTGGCGGCTACATGACGTTGTACCTGGCCGCACTCGACCCGCGTGTGCGCAAGGCGTTTGTCTCGGGCTATCTGTACGGTGTCGGTGATTCGCTGCTGCATCTCAATGGCAATTGCAGCTGCAACTACACACCCGGACTTTGGCGCTTACTCGACATGGGCGATATTGCCTCGCTCATCGCGCCGCATCCGCTGCTGGTGCAAAGCTGCGAAGAGGATCATCTGAACGGTTCGCGCGGGCTGAAAAATGTTGACGAGCAGCTCGAGATCGTGCGCGATGCCTACAAGTTGCTGGGTCGCAGAGATGGCCTGCGGCACGAGGTATGTCCGGGTGAACACCATCTGGGCGTGGCACATCTTGCCGAGGATATCGAATGGCTCGATTCGCACGTTGCGGAATGCGCCCCCGTGCATAGCCCCTCGGCATGCTGCGAATAAACGGTACGTTCCTGTATGACCGCCGATGGGCGGATGAGGAGAAGATTATGGAAACGAAGAGCTTGAGTGAATCGACCATTTGCTGCTTTGGCGACTCAACGACCTGGGGCGACAACGGCTGCGGTGGGGGAGGCAACGACATCTCGTGGACCTCGCATTTGGGCGCGTTGCTGGGAGGCGCGGTCATCGAGAACTTTGGCATCAAGGGCTCGCGCATCGCCGTCAAGGCCGACCGCAGCGATTCGTTTGTCGAGCGCCTGGACGGCATCGGCAATGCGGCCGATATCTACATCGTCTTTGGCGGCGTCAACGACTTTAGCCGCAACGTGCCGCTTGGCGAGTTGGGCAGTACCGATGTGCACGAGTTCTATGGTGCACTCGATTACCTGATCCGCACCATCACGGCGCGTTCGCCCCAGGCAAAGCTTGTGTTTATGACGCCGTGCAAGACGAGCGGCAAGCACGAGAAGGATATCCCGGCAAGCGATGAGCTCAATCACCTGGGGTTGACGCAGGTCGCCTACGTAAAGGCGATGCTCGAGGTCTGTGACCGCTACTCCGTTCCGGTGATTGACCTGTATGCGCAAAGTGGCATCAGCCCGTTTTTGCCAGAGCACCGCGAGCTCTATATGCCGGACGGTCTGCATTACAGTCCTGCCGGCTATGAGCGCCTGGCGCATCGCATCGCCGCGGGTCTCACCGCCGTTTGCCGCTAAAAGTCTGCCGTTTGCGGGGAATATAGGGTTAACGTTCACCCTATATTCCCCGTTCGCGTTACACTAGGGGTAACGTTCACCTATCGTTTATGTCAGAGGGGACAGCAATGGGTTGCAATCAAATCCTGGACCGTTATATCGAGCAGTTGATCGAAACCTCTACGCCGCAGGCGCCGGCTTGGAATATCGAAAAGATTCGCGCCGGCAAGGAGAACACCTGGAACTATATCGACGGCTGCATGATCAAGGCGCTCATCGAGCTGTACGAGATCACGGGTGAGCAGCGCTACCTGACCTTTGCCGATGACTACATCGATTTCTTTGTCCAGGACGACGGTACCATCAAGCATTACAACCCGCAGGATTACAACCTCGATAACGTCAATGCGGGCAAGACCCTCTACAAGCTCTATGACCTGGTGGGCAAGCCCAAGTACCGTGCCGCCATGGACACCATCTATCGCCAGCTCGAGACCCAGCCGCGCACCAAAGAAGGCGTGTTTTGGCACAAGGCCGTCTATCCCAACCAGATCTGGCTCGATGGCATGTATATGGCCCAGCCGTTCTACATGCAGTACGAGCTGAGCTTCCACAACCGTCGTGCCTGCTCGGACAGCTTCCATATGTTCCAGGTCGTGCATGACCTGATGCGCAACCCCCTCAACGGTCTGTACTATCACGCTTACGACGCGAGCCGCAAACAGTTCTGGTGCGACCCGGTCACCGGCCTTTCGGCTAACTTCTGGCTGCGCGCCGAGGGCTGGTTTGCCATGGCACTCATCGATACCTGGGAGCTCATGCCGCCTTCGATGTCAGCCGAGAAGGACGAGATTCGCAAGATGTTCCACGACCTGATCGACGCCATGCTGCCGTATCAGGACGAGAAGACCGGCATGTGGCATCAGGTCATCAACCTGCCCAATATCGCCCCCAACTACCTGGAGGAGTCTGGTAGCGCGATTTTCGCCAATGCCATCATGAAGGGCGTACGTCTGGGCGTGCTGGGCGAGCGTTACTACCAGTACGGCCGTCGCGCCTTCGACGGCATCTGCGAGACCTGCCTGTCCGAGCATGATGGCCAGCTGGCGCTCGACAATATCTGCCTGGTCGCGGGCTTGGGCAACACCGCGCACCGCGAGGGCACGTTTGATTACTACATGAGCGAGCCCGTGGTCAAAAATGATGCAAAGGGTGTGGCGCCGCTGGTGCTTGCCTATATCGAGACCATGCATCACGACAAGCTGGCCGGTAAGCGCGATCCGCTCGCCCCCTCGGGCGTGTGCTCCATCGAGGACCCGTTTGGCGGATACACCCCGGGCATCAACGCTCATAAGGGATGTGAATAACGTGGGGGCTATTACTCCGGGCGTACGTTTGCACGACCTTCCGCAGGGGACCGTCGAGGAACGCATTCGCATGGCGGGAGAGCTGGGCTTTTCGTGCATTCAGCTGCCGAGCAAGGTGCTCTACGCATCGATGGGGATCGATCGAGGCGGCCTGACCAGCGAGCTTGCCGACCATTTGCGTGCCGTGCTCGATGAGTCGGGCGTTTCGGTCGCCGTGCTCGGCTGCTATAAGAATTTGGCGACGCCCGATCGCCAACAGCTCATGGATAACTTTGCCGAGTACGAGGCGTGCCTGAACTTTGCCAAGATGCTCGGCGGCTGCCCGGTGGGTACCGAGACCGGTCGCCCCAATGCGCAGAACCGCGTTGCTGACGACCGCACGACTGATGAGGCACTCGAGGCTTTTATGGACGGACTCGCACACGTCTGCGATCGGGCCGAGGCCGTGGGCGGTCAGGTTCTAATTGAGCCCGGTTGGAACGAGACGGTCAACACGCCAGATCGCTGCCGTGAGGTGCTGGAGCGCGTCTCGAGCCCGTCGCTCGGCGTGATCTATGACCCAGTGTCGCTGCTGCACCCCAGCGTCGTTGACGAAGCGCAGGAAATCACCGCGCGCATGCTCTATTTATGCGGCAGCAAGATTCGCGTGCTGCACGCCAAGGATTTTGAGGTCGTTGATAACGAGGACGAAGCCGGTTGGTGCGACGGTACGGGTTCACGTCTGGTGTGTCATGGCGTGGGCGAGACGGGCCGCTATGACTTTGAGCCCGTAGTGGCCTGGGCGGCTGCCGCCTGCCCTGGGATTCCCTGCGTGGTCGAGAACAGTGTGCCGGCGACGGCGGCTGACTGCCTGGCGACACTCGAGCACATGTCCGCTCGCTGCGGGGCTTCGCATCGCGAGTTATAGCATTGGCTTTTGCTGTGTCGGCAGATTGAGATTACCTGTATGGGGGCGGCGGTGAAGGGTCTTTATCGTCGCCCCCATTGGATTGCATTAAAAAGGGGAGTTGCGTGGCTATCCACATTGTCGAAGAGGCGAATCGTTGCCTAGGTTGTAAAAGGGCGTTCTGTCAGATTAAGGGCTGCCCGGTTCAGACGCCTATTCCGCAGGTCATCGACCTGTTCAAACAGCGTCGTCTAGAAGAGGCGGGCGAGCTGCTGTTCCAGAACAATCCCATGAGCGCGGTCTGCTCCGTGGTGTGCAACCATTCGGGCCAGTGCGAGGGTGCTTGCATCCAGGGCCGCAAGGGCACACCCGTGCATTTCTCGAGCATCGAGAACTATATCTCCACGGCATATTTGGATCGTAAGGAGTGGAAGCCCGCACCGTCGTGCGGTAAACAGATTGCTGTGGTAGGTTCCGGTCCCGCTGGTATTACCGTGGCTATCAAGATGGCCCAGCTGGGCTGTGCCGTCACGGTATTTGAGCAGCGCCCCGAGATCGGCGGTGTGCTGGAGTACGGTATCCCCGAGTTCCGCCTGCCCCGTGCGCTCGTACAAAAGTACCGTCACGTGATGTGCTCGCTTGGCGTGCGCGTGCGCCCCTCGACCACCATCGGCGGCGCACTGCACATCGATGACCTGCTACGTGACGGCTACGACGCGGTCTTTGTTGGTACCGGTACCTGGCGTGCCCGCAAACTGGGCATTCCCGGCGAGTCGCGCGGCAACGTGCTGTTTGGTATCGATTATCTGGTCGATCCCTCGAGCGTGGCGATCGGGCAGAACGTGGCGGTCATCGGTGCCGGTAATGTGGCCATGGATGTGGCCCGCACGGCGCTGCGTTCGGGTGCTCGCAAGGTCACTGTGTATGCGCGCTCGCGCCATATCTCGGCCATCGACGACGAGGTCGAGCTGACCGAGCTTGACGGTGCCGAGATTGTGTGCGGCAAGGCGATCTGCGCCATCGACGATAACGGTCCGGTGTTCGAGACGGCTATCTTTGACGAGGACAACAACGTGGTGGGCTATGAGGAAGAGCTCGACCATGTGTCCGCCGACACAGTTGTGATCGCGGCTTCGCAGGTGCCCAAGGACAAGCTTGTGCTTACGACGGGCGGTCTGGAGACCGATCATCGCGGCCTTCTTTCGGTCGACGAGTACGGTATGACCACCGTGCCTGGCGTCTTTGCCGCCGGCGACGTGGTTAACGGCCCGCTCACCGTGGTTCATGCCGTGGCAGGCGCCAAGCTCGCCGTCGAAGGCATGACTACCTATCTGGGCCTCTAACTCCATCCCACCCATCAGTTGCGGTGAAATACGGACTGTTTTGGCTGTGAAAAGCCTCGGCTGCCCCGTATTTCACCGCAACTTCTTGGGGGTTGAGCAGAGACTGGGGGAGCGCGTGCGGTCGGGTGCTGCACGGTTGCTGGTACGATAGGTACGTTAGCAACTGCCGCCGAGCGGCTTAAACGAAAGGAAGCCTGTATGGAGTCATCCGCCTACCCGATGCTCTTTAGCCCGATCAAGGTCGGTACGACCGAGGTCAAGAACCGCGTCTTTATGCCGCCGGTGTCCACCAACCTGGCCGATCATGGCTATGTGACCGACGATTTGGTCGATCATTACCGTGCCCGCGCCAAGGGCGGCGTTGGCCTGATCATCACCGAGGTCGTGACGGTCGAGCCCACCTATACCTATCTGCCGGGCGACATGTGCTGCTACGACGACACGTTCATCCCCGGCTGGGAAAAGCTCGCCGCGGCCGTCCACGAGTATGGCTGCAAGATCATGCCGCAGCTCTTCCACCCCGCCTACATGGCCTTTAACATTCCGGGCACGCCGCGCCTGATCGCTCCGTCCTTCGTGGGACCGTCCTATGCCCGCGAGGCACCGCGCCCCATCACGGTCGACGAGATTCACGAGCTCACGCATCAGTTTGGCGACGCTGCCGTGCGTATGCAGAAGGCCGGTGTCGATGGCGTCGAGGTCCACGCAGCGCACGCCCACGGTATGCTCGGCGGCTTTTTGACTCCGCTCTACAACAAGCGCACCGACGAGTACGGCGGCTCGCTCGACGCCCGCATGCGCTTCTTGCTCGAGGTCATCGCCGAGATTCGAGAGCGCTGCGGCAAGGACTTTATCATCGACGTCCGCATCTCGGGCGATGAGTACACCGATGGCGGCCTGACCCTCAACGACATGATCTACGTCTCGCGTCGCCTGGAGAAGGCCGGTGTCGACATGATTCATGTGTCGGGCGGTACCACCATCAAGCGCGGCTCCGCGATTCCCGCCGCCGGTACGCAGCAGGCCTCGCACGCCGCCTGCTCGCGCGAGATTAAAAAGCACGTCAACATTCCCGTCGCCACCGTCGGACGTATCAACGAGGCCTGGATCGCCGAGGAGCTGATCGAGGACGGCGCCGCCGACATCTGCATGATGGGCCGCGCCAACCTGTGCGATGCCGAGTTCTGCAATAAGGCCGCTGCCGGCAACGCCGACGACATCCGCCCCTGCATCGGCTGCCTGCGCTGCCTGAACGGCATTATGTTTGGCAAGCGCATCTCCTGCACCGTCAATCCCGATGTTGAGCGCGACGAGGCCGGCTACGAGCCTGCCGCCGAGGCTAAGAACGTGCTGGTTGTGGGCGCTGGTCCTGCGGGCATGGAGGCAGCCTACATTGCTGCCAAGCGCGGCCACAACGTAGTGCTCGTGGATAAGCAGGACGAGCCGGGTGGCGAGATGCGCATCGCGGCCGTTCCGCCGGCAAAGCAGGAACTCACCCGCGTGATCAAGTATCAGTACCGTCGCTTGGCTGAGGCCGGCGTCACATGCGTCTTTGGCACCGAGCTTTCGGCCGAGGACATTCAGCGTGACTACGCGGGCTACGAGGTTGTCCTTGCTTATGGCGCCGAACCCATCGCCCCGGCCTTCATGCAGGGATTTAAGCAGGTCATGACGGCTGACGACCTGCTGGGCGGCAAGGCTTTCCCGGGCAAGAAGATCGTCATCGTGGGCGGCGGCACCGTCGGTTGCGAGACGGCAGATTACCTGGCCCCGCTGGTCAACGACCTGTCGCCGGCCAATCGCGATGTCACCGTCATCGAGATGACCAAGACGCTTGCCGCCAACGAGGGCGGTGCCGGTCGCGCGGTGCTCATCACGCGCATGCTCTCCAAGGGTGTCCACGTGCTGACCGAGGCCAAGGTGACCGAGATTACCGAGGACACTATTAGCTACGAGAAGGACGGCGAGGTCCACACCATCGCCGATGCCGATACGCTGGTACTTGCCATGGGCTATCGTCCCAATACCAAGTTGGCCGACGACCTTGCTGCAGCCGGCGTTACCACCCACGTGTTGGGCGATGCCAACAAGTGCGGCAACATCCGCGACGCCATCGGCGACGGCTACAAGATTGCCTGCGAGCTCTAGTTAATCCCTTGGTGCATGGGGCCTGTCCCCGCGGCGTCAGTCGGTAGATAGCAAAAAGCGGCGGTCGTCCCGTACGTGGGACGACCGCCGCTTGCGTTAGCTGCAATGAGTCGTGCGATTAGAGGCCCAGGATCTCCTTGACCTTGGTGATGATGGCCTCGTCGGTTGCGTTGGCAAAGAAGTACTCCTGGAAGTGTTCGCCGGCAAGTGCGCCCTTCACCAGGTCCTGATCGATCTCGCCCAGAACGTCGACGAGCGGACGCATAGTCACAGCGCGGACGCCGTCGAGGATCTTCTTGTTGCGCTGCTCGGGCTCAACACGCTCGGCAGGATAGCCGTTGCCCGAACCAAAGCCAAAGAGCTTCTCGAAGGTGTACTCAAGGTTGAGCTCCTGGCCCCAGCCGTTCTTGAGGGCGAAGGGCATGGCAACGGCGTTGCCATCGTTGACCTGGGCAAAGGTGTAGGCGTCGAGCGGGTCGGCAACGTGGCCGCACAGCACGCCGGGGAAGGAGTTACAGGCGAGCATGGCGCCCTCGCCGGTGCCGCAGCCGGTCACGACGTAGTCGGCAGCACCGGAGTTCAGCAGCACGGCGGCAAGGATGCCGTTCTGCACGTAGGTGAGGGGCTTGGAGTCGGCGTCGGCATACATACCATAGTTAAAGACGGTGTGCCCCATGGGCTCGACAACCTTCTTAAGGGCAGCCTCGATCATGGGGTTCTTGGAGTTCTGAGAGTTCTCATTGATCAGAGCGATTTTCATTGCGAATTACCTTTCTATTTCTAACTTGCGGTGAAATACGGACTGTTTTGCCTGATAGAAGCCAAAACCAATCCTTATCTCACCGCAACTCAAATGAAAAACGAGTGGATGAAACCTGATATGGGCAGTTGCGGCGACGCTTATTGAGGCTGCTTTCCAATGTATGCGAGGATTCCGCCGTCGACGTAGAGGATGTGGCCGTTGACGAAGTTCGATGCATCGGAAGCCAAGAACACGGCGGGGCCCTTCAGGTCCTCGGGCGTGCCCCAACGGGCTGCTGGCGTCTTGGCAATGATGAACTGGTCAAACGGGTGACGGCTGCCATCGGGCTGCTTCTCGCGCAGCGGTGCGGTCTGCGGCGTGGCGATGTAGCCGGGCCCAATGCCGTTGCACTGGATATTGGCCTCGCCAAATTCCGAGCAGATGTTCTTGGTGAGCATCTTGAGTCCGCCCTTAGCGGCGGCATAGCCGGCGATGGTCTCGCGACCCAGCTCGCTCATCATCGAGCAGATGTTGATGATCTTGCCGTGGCCCTTGGCGATCATGCCAGGCAGGCAGGCCTTGGACACGATAAACGGTGCGTTGAGGTCGATATCGACGACGCGGCGGAAGTCCTCGGCGCTCATGTCGAGCATCGGGGTACGCTGGATGACGCCGGCGTTGTTGACCAGGATGTCGGGCATGGTGCCAAAGTCGGCCTCGATCTTGGCGATGAGCTCGGCGACGACAGTCTCGTCGGTGACGTCTGCCACGTAACCATGAGCCTCAAAGCCCAGCTCGCGGTAGTGCTTCTCGGCCTCGGCTACCTTGTCGGCGTGACGTGCGTTAAAGGCGATCTTGGCGCCGGCCTCTCCGAGCGCCTCGGCGATGGCCATGCCAATGCCATAGGTGGCGCCGGTTACGAGCGCGACCTTGCCATCCAGGCGGAAGCTGTCCATAAGATCAGACATAGCGATCCTTTCAAAAGAAACGTTCATCTATATAAGTCTTGCTTTTCATACAAGGTCAGTATAGGAGAAGAGGAGGATTTAAAAATCAGATTCTCCTAAAATCAGGTGAACGTTCACTTTTAAAAGGTAAACGGTGATCTCGCCCTTGCCGCGCGGACGTTTATTCGCTCTGTTCCTGCGTGCCCTCTGCGATCATGTTGCGGTTGTACACCAGATGCAAATACATCGCATCGTGCGCTGCGGTGGGATTGCGCGCGGCGATGGCGTCGGCCACGCCACGGTGGGTGCGGATGGTCTCCTCAACCAGCTTTTTGCCGGTCACGTCAATAAACAGGGGGACAGACGCCTTGAGCACGCCCATTAGGCGGGGAACGACGAGGTTTCCGGAGCTCTCGGCAATGGCATTGTGGAACGCAGTGTCGGCGGCGGAGTAATCCTCACCGGCCTCGGCCAGGCGCTCGGATTCGTCGCAGAGCTCTTTGATACAGACGACCTGGTCGTTGGTCGCGTGCTCTGCGGCCATGCTGGCCATCTGCGGCTCGATCATAAAGCGCACTTCGAGTAGGTCGCGCGCCAGACGCTGCTTGTCGTCGATAAAGGTAAAGCCCAGTGGGTCGTCGGCAACGCCGGGGTTTGACGCCACATAGGTGCCCGAGCCCTGCTTAATGCGCACAATGTTGCGTGACTGCAGCAGCTTCATAGCCTCGCGTACGGTGCTCCTGCCAGCACCCAGGCGCTCGACGAGCACAGCCTCCTTGGGCAGGCGGTCGCCTTGCTCAAGATGCTCATCCAGGATCAGTTGAATAATTTTCTCCGAAATCTGCTCGGGGAGTCCCGAATCGGCTCGTGCCACGCTTCACCTCATATCAAAAGAATTCATCAGAGCTATTCTAGCTCATTTAACAGAAGCCGCGGTGGTTCGCTCCGACAATGGAGAGCTGTAAGTAGCCGTTTACCGTCAAAAACAGATCGTTCAGGAAATACATCAGATGTATTTTGAAAAAGTTTCCCTTTTAAACATCAGACCTATTGAAAACACGCTATAGTCTAAGACGAATTCAAAAGGTCTGATGAATTGGAGGAAAGATGTCAGACCCAACGTTTATGGCCGACCCCACCAGGCTGGTCATCGCCGCTATCGTGGGCATCGCGCTGCTGCTTGCGCTCATCATTAAGTTCAAGCTGCATCCTGTGCTTTCGATGATGGTCTCGGCGCTCGCGATCGGCATCGGCGCCGGTATGCCGCTCGACCTGGTGGCGGACACTGTCACCAAGGGCGTGGGAACCACGCTGCAAAACATCGCCCTGCTCATTGGCCTCGGCTCGATGTTTGGCCAGATTCTTGAGGAGAGCGGCGGCGCCAAGAAGATCGCCCAGACCTTCATCGATACCTTTGGGCAGGGTCATTCCAGCTGGGCGCTGGGCATTACCGGTCTGGTTATCGGCACTACGGTGTTCTTTGAGGCCGGCGTGGTCGTTTTGATTCCGCTTGCGTTTAGCGTGGCATCGCAGACCAAAAAGTCGACGCTCTACTACGGCATCGCGCTACTCGCGGGACTTGCCGCTGGCTATGCGTTTGTGCCGCCATCGGCCGGGTCGGTTTTGGTCGCCGGCACGCTCGGTGTCGACCTGGGCACCATGATCCTCGTCGGTATCCCCACCGCCTTCATCGCCATGGCGATTGCCGGCGTCATCTGGGGCCGCAACGTGGGCGGTCGCATTTTTACCGATGTTCCGGAGCACTTTACCTCTGCCGAGGGTGCGAGCGACGAAAAGGAGCTTCCCTCCTTTGGCATGGTGCTTGCCATCGTGCTCACGCCGCTTTGTCTGATTTTGCTGGGCACGTTGTCCTCTTATATCCCCATGCCCGCCGAGTTCGCCTCGATTCTCGCCTTCCTGGGCAAGCCGTTTGTCGCTTTGACGCTCGCCACGCTCGTCGCGATGTATCTGCTGGGCGCGCGGCGCGGCTACACCGGCGCCGAGCTCAAGGCCCTGCTCGACCGCTCTCTTAAGCCCGTCGGCATGATCTTGCTGGTTATCGCCTGTGGCGGCGTCATTCGCTGGATGCTGCAAGATTGCGGCTTGGGCCAGGTTATCGGCCCTATGCTCGAGGCCTCACCGCTGCCTTTGGTGGTCGTTGCCTTTTTGATTGCCGTCATGGTGCGTGCCTCTGTCGGCAGCTCCATCGTCGCTATGACCATGGCATCGGGCATTATGGCCGCCATGCCCGCGGTTGCAGGAGCCTCGGTGCTCATGCGTGCCGCCATCTGTCTTGCTATCTGCGGCGGTGCCACGGCCCTCTCGCACGTCAACGATGCCGGTTTTTGGATGCGCTCCTCGTTCCTGGAGATTGACGAGAAGACCACCCTCAAGTCCTGGACCGTTATGGAGACGCTCATCGGCCTTTCGGGTCTTGCCTGCGCCCTGGTGATTTCGTTCTTTGCCTAGTTCGCGTAGCTAAGCATCTTCCGCTGAGCGCATCGCTCGGTACCCATTTACACCTGATTCATTAACCAACGATTGGTACAACCGTTCAAATCAAAAGAGGAGAGCATCATGGACGAGAAGACCAAGGTACAGATTCAGCATGAGGCAGCCGACCTGGTTGCCAAGCTGCAGCCGCGTTCCGGCAAGTTTCGCACCATCAGCCCCGAGATGGACCCGCTGCGCCTGGGCTCTGGCTGGTCCATCGAGGACCTGGACAAGCCGCAGGTCATTATCGAGTCGACGTTTGGCGACTCGCACCCGGGTTCTGCCGGCCTGTTTGAGCTGGTCGAGGAGGTGCGCGCTGGCGTTGCCGAGGCTGGCGGTCACGGTGCCCGTTACTTCTGCACCGATATCTGCGACGGCGAGGCCCAGGGCCACGATGGCATCAACTACTCGCTGCCCAGCCGCGACATGATCGCCAACATGATCGAGATCCATGCCAAGGCCACCCCGTTCGACGCCGGCGTCTTTGTCGCCAGCTGCGATAAGGGCCTGCCTGCGAACCTCATGGCCATGGGCCGCATCAACATCCCCTCCATCGTCGTTACCGGCGGTGTCATGGATGCAGGCCCCGACCTGCTGACCCTGGAGCAGCTCGGCGCGATTTCTGCCCGCTACGAGCGCGGCGAGATCTCTCGCGAGGAGCTTGAGTTTGCCAAGCACAACGCATGCCCCAGCTGCGGCGCCTGCTCGTTTATGGGCACCGCGTCGACCATGCAGGTTACCGCCGAGGCCCTGGGCCTTATGCTCCCCGGCACGGCCCTGCTGCCCGCAACCAGCTCCGATCTGCGTGAGTTTGCGCGCGAGGCCGGCCGTCAGTCCGTGTGGCTCTCCGAGCACAACCTGTGTCCGCGTGACATCGTGACCAAAGAGTCCTTCGAGAACCTCATCATGGTTCACGGCGCCATCTCCGGTTCCACCAATTCGCTGCTGCACATCCCCGCGATCGCCCGCGAGTTTGGCATCGAGATGTCCGCCGACGATTTCGATCGCCTGCACCGTGGCGCCCACTACCTGCTCAACGTTCGCCCCGCAGGCGAGTGGCCGGCGCAGTTCTTCTACTATGCGGGCGGCGTGCCGCGCATCATGGAGGAGATCAAGTCGATGCTCCACCTCGACGTTATGACCGTCACCGGCAAGACTCTCGGCGAGAACCTCGAGGGCCTCAAGAACAACGGTTACTACGAGAAGTGCGGCCGCTACTTGGAGAAGTGGAACCTCAAGCGCGAGGACATCATTCGCCCGTTTGACCAGGCCTTTGGTACCGACGGCTCCATCGCCATCCTCCACGGCAACCTTGCTCCCGAGGGCGCCGTCGTCAAGCACACGGTTGTTCCGCGCGAGATGTTCCAGGCTACGCTCAAGGCCCGTCCGTTCGACTGCGAGGAGGACGCCATTCACGCCGTCCTGACGCACGAGGTCAAGCCCGGCGATGCCGTTATCATTCGCTACGAGGGCCCCAAGGGTTCCGGTATGCCCGAGATGTTCTACACCACCGAGGCTATCGCCAGCGATCCCGAGCTGGGTGCGAGCATTGCCCTGATCACCGATGGCCGCTTCTCCGGCGCCTCCAAGGGCCCGGCTATCGGTCACGTTTCGCCCGAGGCCGCTGTGGGCGGTCCGATTGCCCTGATTGAGGAGGGCGACCTTATCCGAATCAACATCCCCGAGCGCTCGCTGTCCATCGTGGGCATCGCCGGCAAGGAGATGGAGCCGGCCGAGGTCGACGCCGTCCTGGCCGAGCGCCGAGCCGCTTGGAAGCCCAAGGCTAATCGTTACACCTCCGGCACGCTCAAGTTCTTTACCGAGCATGCAGTTTCCGCCATTCAGGGTGGCTACATGGAGTAGCGCACGTACGCATCGAATTTCTCCTCTCATAGATGTGCGGCACAAAGAGCCCCGAGTTCATATGCCACGTCACCGGGGCGCGTTGTTCAGCGCCGCCGGGGCGCTCCACTCAAACGACAAGAGACGTCTTACGCAAGCGCCCGCGTCCGTGGATAAAACCACGGGCGTGGGCGCTTCACTTTATTCCCAGCCGCTTTATTCCCAGCCCTTCCACACGTCAGGCTCGTAGCCAACGGTTGCCTGGCGGCCGTTGCGAACGATGGGCTCACGAAGAATCTGCTGGTTATCGAGCACCTTTTCGAACTTCTGGTCGGCAGCAAGATGCTGTACGAGCGCAACCGTGTCGGCATCTTTCGCCTTTGGATCGATCACAGCGTCGATCCCGCCGACGGCGCGCGCCACGCTTTCGAGCTCGCCTTCGCTCAATTCTCGTCCGTCCATGATACGACAAGGGAGCCGAGCAAAAACAGAGCAGGCGGAGATGGAGGAGGACGGCGACCGACCGTCGGCAAGAGTCGGCCGGATCGGACTGGCGCCCAGCGCGCGCCGGCGACACGCTCGCAGCTGCACACATAGCCGATGTACAAGCTCGCCGCGGCGTTCCCTCGCCCCGCGGTGTGGCGATAGAGAAGCACGCCACCCGTCAACGATGGCGCCTCGGTGAAGAAAATCAACGTCTGGGTTACATCCCTTGAAAGGGGCGAAGACGGCTGCTAGAATACCTCCCCGCTATGAAGGATTTGACCAAAGCATACATCGCAATTCGGCGGCCCCTGGTATACGGGGCCTCTCCTGTTGTTCCCCAAGTGCGCTCTGAGCAGCCGCTTTCTTCCTGTCGTATCTGATGCACGCATAGCACGTGCATGTTATTTCGCCCGTGGGCCGGCGCGCCTTCGGCGAAGAATCGAATAGATACGAAGGAAGCTTATGTCTGATAATTGTACGGTCGCGCCCGCCAATGGGCGCATTACCGGTACCCAGATCCGCATCGTCGCGGTCGTCGTCCTGGGTGCCTTCTTGGCGCTACTGAACCAAACGGTGATGTCGCCTGCGCTGCCGGTCATCATGTCCGATTTCGCCATCGATGCCTCGACTGCCCAGTGGATCATGTCCATATACCCGCTGGTGAGCGGCATCATGGTCCCCGTTTCGGCGTTCCTTATCGACAAGTTCAGCACCCGCGCGCTATTCTTCGGGGCGACGCTGGTGTTCGCGCTGGGCACGCTGCTGTGCGCCGCAGCCCCTGATTTCCTGTTCCTCATCATCGGTCGCGTGTTGCAAGCGGCGGGCTCAGGCGTGCTCATGCCGCTTGTCTCGGTGGTTCCCATGCTGGTGTTCCCCGTCGAGAAACGAGGAACGGCTATGGGCATGGCGGGCATCGTCATGTCGGCGGGTCCCGCGGTCGGCCCCGTCGTAGGCGGCGCGGTGATCGACACGTACGGCTGGCGCACCATGATCGGCGCCATCGTCCCCCTCGCAATTCTCGTGCTGGTGCTGGGCGTGTTCATGCTGAAAAACGTGGGCGAGCTGAAGAACCCCAAGCTCGACCTGCCCTCGGTCGTCCTCTCCACCATCGCCTTCGGCGGACTTCTCTACGGGTTCTCGAGCGCCTCGTCGATGGGTTGGGGCAACCCCGTGGTGCTCGGCTCGATCGTCGCGGGTGTCGTGTGCTTGGTGCTGTTCGTCGTACGCCAGGGCAAAATCGAGGACCCGCTGCTTCAACTGGGCACGCTCAAGACGCGCGAGTTCCGCGTGGCCGCCATCATCGTCACGCTCATCAACGCCGCATGCCTGGTCACCAACACGCTGTTGCCGTTGCTGCTGCAAACCTCGCTTGGCGCTTCGGCCTTCGAAACCGGCATGGCCATGCTTCCCGCCGCGGCGGTGGGCATCATCATCAGCCCTATCTCCGGCGTGGTGTTCGACAAGTTCGGTCCGCGTGCCATCTCGATCGTCGGCCTGGCCCTCATGACCGGCGCCCTGTTCCTGCTCTCGCTTTCGACGGTAAACACGCCCATCTTGGTGGTTGCGCTGTTCTGCATGCTGCAGTCCGCTGGCCAGTCGCTCGCGAACATGCCGGTGAACACATGGGGTGTCAATGCCTTGAAAAATGACATGATCGCCCACGGCAACGCCATCGCGAACACCGGCCGCCAGGTCGCCGGCGGTTTGTGCACGGCCCTCATCATCACGGTCATGACAAGCGTCACCGCGTCGGCCGGCGTCGATGCGAGCATCCAAGTAGCCACCGCCGTGGGCGCGGGCGTCGCTTACAAGGTGTGCGCGGCAATCGGCCTCGTTTCCCTTATCTGCGCCATATTCAGCGTGCGCACCAAGAAAACCGCACCGAAAACGAAGGAGGCATAAGCGATGTCCGAGATTCTGTCCGAGCGCATCCCGCTCGAGCTCGAGGGGACGCCCGTTTCGAGCATCATGATTGAAGAGCCGTTCACCTGCACGCAGGATTGCACGATTTCCGACGTCGTGCGCATGCTCGCCGAAAACGAGGTGAGCAGCATGCCCGTAATCGATGAGCGCAACCAGGTGGTCGGGTTCATCTCCGACGGCGATGTCATGGGAGCCATCGCGCAGCATCGCGCTCACACCATCTTCACGGGCGGCGACGCGTCCATGCTGTACTTCGACGATCAGAGCCTTGAGC